>DAOVYC010000031.1 GCA_030635805.1 bacterium
AAAATAAAAGATAAAAAATAAAAGATTTGTAGGCTAGGGGTTTGATTATGCATTATCGATGTAGTTTCGACAATTTATTTGGTTCGTGGAGATTGAATTATTTTTGGATTTGTGTTATAATTACATGATCTATTATTTAATAAATAATTATGAATAAAGAACAACTTGTTGAAGACATTTTGAGTGTTGAAAAACTTCATCAGGATAAGTCTCTTGATAGAGATGGAGAAAATCTTTTTGGGTTATTTCGTGAAAAACTTTTAGGAATTTTGAAGAATTATAATGGCGTTGAAGAAGAAATGACTGATGATCAAGTTCAAAAACACCAAGCACAAAAAGAGGTCACGTCTGAAGAAATTAGGGAGGGTATTTTAAAGCTTAATTTGGCTGATGTTGATATCAAAAACCCAGTCATAAAAAGTCTTACTCAGATTGTTAGCAAGATTAAAAATCACAATATCAATAAAGCGGCTTAAGTCTCAATCTCAGCTATAATTTTTGCTCGGAGCTCTTCCAGAGTTCCTTCGTTGACGATGAGATGATCGACCATGCGCATACACTCGCCGACCTGTTGGCCGTCTTTGGGTTGGTTAATCCCCAGTCCTTTGTTGATAAGGGATTCGACTTCTTCGCGGGATCGGACGTCCCCTTTTCTGTCGCGACTTAAAATCCGTTTAATGAGAATTTCTTTGTTGGCGTGAATACCAATGATGGTTATGTTTTCTATTTTGCGAAGTTCATTGATTTCCGCCGGATTGCGAATACCATCAATAACCCAGTCCTGATCCGGATCTGATTTGATAATTTCGAGAGCTTTGATGGCAAGTATTCCGGCGCCTTGTTCTAATCTCATTTGATTACCAAGATTCTGAAGATTTTCTCGAGATTCTTCGAGGTTTTGTTTTCGTGCTTCGGCACGAATCAGGTCTGATAGAGTGATATGCCGGAAGCCTTTTTCAGTCAGCAATTTAACGACTTCGCCTTTGCCGGAAGCCATAAGGCCGGTGAGTCCGATGATCATGGGAATAAGGAATAAGGACTAAGGAATAAGGAATAAAGGGTTTTACCCTTCGGCAAGCTCAAGGGTCTACGGAGGGTTTTAAAATCCTGTTAATCCTATAATCAGGTAAATCAGGGTTCAGACAACTAGTTTTTCTGCGAGACCAGTATACGTAGCAGGGGTTAGTTTTTTGAGTCGCAGTTTTTCTGGTTTCGGGAGAGCAAGAGAGTCGATGAAAGAATTGAGGTCTTGGCGAGTAATGCGTTTGCCTCGGGTAAGTTTTTTTAGTTTTTCGTAGGGCTTTTCGATACCGTAGCGACGCATAACAGTTTGGAGAGCTTCGGCAAGAACTTCCAGGTTTTCGTCGAGATCTTTTTTGAGAACTTTCCGGTTTACCTTTAGTTTTCCGAGTCCTTTAAGGAGTGAAGTGTAAGCCAGAAGTGAGTAGCCGAGAGCTGATCCGATGTTCCGTTGAACAGTGGAATCGGTAAGGTCTCGTTGAAGACGAGAAATGGGCAGAGTACCAGCTAAGTGAGTAAGAAGAGTGTTGGCGAGACCAAGATTTCCTTCGGCGTTTTCAAAGTCGATAGGATTTACTTTGTGAGGCATGGTCGATGAACCGACTTCGCCTTCTTTTAATTTTTGTGAGAAGCAGTTTCGGGAAATATAGAGCCAGATGTCACGAGATAAATCCGTACAAATTGTGTTGAAGCGAATAATGTTGTGATAGATTTCCGCCTGAAAATCGTGAGGTTCTATTTGGGTAGTAAGCGGGTTTGGTGTGAGCTTGAGAGACTTGATAAACCTGGTGGAAAATCGAACCCAGTTTACTTCCGGATAGGCAATGTGATGAGCGGCAAAGGTGCCGGTAGCTCCGTTGAATTTTCCAAGATATTCTTGTTTTTTAAGCTGATTAATTTGCCGTTCAAGCCTTTTGGCAAAAACAAAAAATTCTTTGCCAAGAGTAGTAGGTGTGGCCGGTTGACCGTGAGTTCTGGCAAGTATGCTGATTTTTTTCCAGGCTTTTGATTTTTTGAGCAGATCTTGATGAATTTTGCCCATGGCCGGAAGAATAACATTTTTGATGCCATCTTTGAGCATGAGAGCATAAGACAGATTATTGATATCTTCGGAAGTACAGGCGAAGTGAATAAATTCGCAGTATTTTTTAAGGGAAGTTTTTGAGAGTTTTTCTTTAATAAAGTATTCAACCGCTTTGACGTCGTGATTGGTTGTTTTTTCGATAGTTTTAATTTTTTCAGCGTCTTTTTGAGAGAAATTTAGATATAAATTTCTCAGGGAATTGATCTCGTTTTTGGTGAACTTCCTAACCTCTTTGATATTCGGTTCAAGTGATAAGGCGATGAAAAATTCAACTTCAATGGTGATGCGATATTTCATTAAAGCGGCTTCGGAAAAATATTCCGGGAGCTGAAGAACTTTTTCGCGGTAACGACCGTCGAGAGGAGAAAGGGAGAGGAGGGTCATGGGTGGGATGGGTGAAATGGGTGATGCTGACTACAGTTTACATGAATTTCTTCTTTAAATCTTCTTTTCTTTGGAGAAGAGATTTTTGAATCTCTTCGTGAGTAAGACCAAAAATGCGAGCAATACAGAGGGCGGCATTTTTAGGGTCGAGAACAGTAAGAACCGGTGTTTCGGAAGGCATCTGAAGAGTCGAGTGGATATTGATTATATAATCCTCTTTATCTTTGAATGGTGGACAAGCAATTACCGGATGAACTGAGTTCCCAGCGACAACGCCCGAAAGGGCGTTGGATCTGCCAGCGATAGTCATATAAACAATGTCTGATTCTTGGTTATATTTTTCGATAATAGCTAAAACTTTTTCCGGAACTTTGTGTGCCGAACCTACATTCACTTCGTAAGGAATATTTAGATTATTTAGTTCATCTGTGATTTTTTTGGCATGGTCTTGGTCTGATTCTGAGCCGAGAAGAAATACGGCGAGCATGTGATAGGGGTTAGGGGCTAGGCGGAAACTGCGGTCGTGCTACAAATTTTTTCGACACCATCTATATTCTCAATTTTATTGATTAACAGATCCAGTTGTTCATAGTCAGTAACTTCGATTTTTATTTCCAATATATTTTTTTTATTCTCTGTTATTTTGTTAAAATCTAAAATTTCGACCTGTGCCTCTTTAATCATTTTTGTAATATCAAACAAAATGTTTTTTTTGTTCCCTATCTGAAGACCAATATTTGTTTGTATACCACCTTTTTGCTGACCTTCCCAGGAAACGCTGATGAGCCTTGTTTTGTTATAATTTTTTAATACATTACAGCTGAACCTGTGAATAGTTACATGTCCACCGCGGGTAATATAGCCAATAATAGGATCTCCCGGGTCGGGCTTGCAACAACTTGCCAGCTTCGTTTCATATCCTTTTTGTCCTGTGATAAGAATGTTTGGTTTTGTAATCTTCTTCGAGGTCTCACCCTTTTTCCACTTGAGAGATTCCGGTCTTTTTCGGAAAAAGTTGTGTTCGGGAAAAAGTTGCTTGAGAATTGAAAGTGCTGATATTTTTTCACGAGCAATATTTTCAAGAATTTTTTCACGTGCCTTGATGGTAAGTTTTTTGTTTCCAATATTTCTAAGAATCAAATTTTCAGCGTCTAATTCTGATTTTCCCAGATTTTTCAGATGTTTATTCAGAATTTTTTTTCCCTCCCGGATAACATCTTCCTGCTTGAGGGATTCTATCCAGGTATGGATTTTTTCACGTGCTTTTTGAGTTTTTACGAAAGAAAGCCAATATCTGTTTGGAGTTCTTTTGGGATCGGTTTGAACTTCGGCGGTGCTACTGTTTTTTAATTCAAAGTCCATGGGGACATTTTCTCCATCAACTTTTCCGCTCACACAGTGATCTCCAATATCAGAATGAACCGCATAGGCAAAATCAACGATGGTAGCCCCCTTGGGGAGGTCAATTATGTCACCGTGGGGTGTAAGTACAAAAATACGATCGCTAAAGAGATTAAGTTTTACCGATTGAGAATATTCCCGGCTATCACTCTTGAGACTTTCGTGCAGATCTACAAGATTTTTAACCCATTGAATTTTTTCTTCATAATTTTTGCTGTATTGAGCTTGTTTTTTTGAAAGATTGTCCGTAAAAGTTCTTTCCTTGGTTTCTTTTTCTTTGTACCACCAGTGAGCCGCGATACCAAATTGAGCTTCGGCATGCATTTCTTCCGTGCGGATTTGTATTTCGACGGGTTTGTTGTAGTTTCCTTCTGAAAGTCCGGTAATAATGGTGTGCAAGCTCCTATATCCATTTACTTTTGGTGCGGCAATATAATCTTTGAACCGACCGGGTAAAAGTTGCCATTTATTGTGAATAAGCCCTAAAACCTTGTAACAATCTTCTTGATTTTTTACTATAACGCGTAGCGCAAAAAGATCGAGAACTTTATCTATTGAAGAAAAATCCTTTTTTTTGATTTTTTTGAATGTTGAATAATGTCCCTTGATTCGTCCTTCCACCGTTGCTTCAATACCATGCTCCTTCAAGAAGATTTTGATCGTTTCCTTCATAAGCTCAATATCTTTTGTATATTTTTTACTACTTCTTTCAAATTGTTTTTTTATATCTTCATAACTCTTTTTTTCAAGATTCTTAAAACAAAGGTCTTCTAATTTTCTTTTGAATTGAAAGATACCCAGTCTGTCTGCGATCGGCACAAAGATGTCCAGGGCTTCTTGTGCATACATTTTTCGAACTCCTTTATCCAAAAAATAAAGATGCTGGAGACGATTTAATTTTTCCGCAAGTCGAATGATAATAACTCTAAGGTCTGTAGCCATCGCCAAAAACATTCTTCTTAGAGCGTCGACACTCATCTCCTGCTTATGTTCTTCCGGGGTACCAAGAAGTGGTGACTCATTTTTTTCATTAAATTTAATTATTTGATACAGATTATCTACAAGTTTTCTGACATTTTCTCCAAATTCAATTTAAATTTCATTTAAAACCTGATTGTCAAAGAAGGGAGTTTTTTGTAAAAAACAGGCACAAAGTGTTTCGGCGTCCGGTTTTAACTCAAGCAGTATCTGGGCAGAGACTGAATAATTTTCGATATATGGAATTCCCCAAGGGATGAGATGATCTGCAAATTTTTCTTTTGCCATTTCTATAGCACGCTGAACTCTCCGGACATCTTGCTCCGAAAGATATTTTTGAATTGCTGATGTGAATTTTGCTTCGGTCATTATCTAGTGGTAGCTTGTAGTTTGTAGGGGAACAATAGGACACGAATTGAACGAATTAAACTAATTAGGACGAATGTACTTCTGAAATCCTGATTCACTGGAGCTTATTGCTTACTGCTTACTAGCTTGTTTCATTCCTTTTAGGAATTCTCTCTTGCCCACCGCGTACCAATACCATTCTTTTTTTAATCGTTTGAAAAGAGGTATAAGGAGTGTGATTATAACAAATATTGTCTTTTTTGTCCAGCTTGGAGTTACCGAAAAATTTTTGAATGCTTTTTGAAAGAGAGAGGCGGAATATCCCAGGCTTTTTGTATATTTTTCCAAGTCTTTTTCCTCGTATAAATGGTTATGATAAGCCACTGCATCCCGTGCATACCAAATATGAATTTTATGTTTCTTTTTTAGCCTGTGTCCCAATTCAATATCTTCCCAGCCATAAAGATCGAAGTTTTCGTTAAATTTCTCTTTTTCGAGTAATTTTTTCTTGAGAGAGATATTCCCGGTGTAAAAATGGTAAATATCGGTTTCTTTTCCATTTTTTAACCCTTTGAATTTAAGCAAGGGGCCACCATTTTCGAGCCAACGCATGTAACGCGAAATGTGTAGTTCAGAATACCAAGTTGTGAATCCAATAACAACGTCGTTTATTCCCCTTTTTTTCTCATGAAATTGAAGATGAGTTTCCAGCCAGTCGGGACTAACAACAATGTCATCGCCAATAAAAAGGATAATTTCTCCTCTGGCGTGTTTGATCCCCTCATTTCTGGCTTGAGAACGACCTTTTTTCGGGTTTTTGACGTAGTGAATCGCACACTTTTTTTCAACATTTTCGATCACTTTTCCAGCCTCCCCTTCCGGGCTATCGTCAACGACGATAATTTCGATATCATCCAATTTTCTGGTTTGAGAAAAAATTGCCTGAAGAGTTATTTTTAATTCTTGAGGACGCTTGTAGGCCGGGATGATGATAGAGGCTTTCACCATATGACATGTATCATGTAACATGTATCATGTATCATGATGACATGAAACAGGGAATAAATAATAAGTAATAAGAGATGTGTAACATCTAATATATTATATGTTTACTGGAATTATTCAATCTGTCGGGAAAATTACGGAAATTTCCAAAGAAAAGAAAATCTTACGATTTTCGATATGCGATGAAGTTATTGCTCGGAAAACCTCGGAAGGGGCAAGTATTGCGGTGAATGGTGCTTGTTTGACAGTGGTGGCTGTTGAGGGTGATGTGATGGAGTTTGAGGTGATGAAGGAGACGCTGGAAAGAACGACTTTTGGAGATTTTGAAGTTGGATTAAGGGTAAATCTAGAACCGGCGATGAAAGCCGATGGAAGATTTGAAGGGCACATGGTGCAGGGGCACATTGACACTGTGGCAAAGCTTGTGGAGAAGAAAGACCAGGGGGATGAGAGTTTTTTACTGACTTTTGATTTTCCGGAGAAAGCAAAGTATGTCGTTGAAAAAGGATCGATTGCTTTGGATGGTGTTTCGTTGACTGTTGTTTCAATTGATGAAAAACGATTTTCTGTTGGTATTATCCCCTATACGTGGGAGAATACGACCCTTGGATTTTTGAAAATTGGAAATGAAGTGAATGTTGAGTTTGATTTGATTGCTAAGTATCTGGAGAAACATAAAGCATGAAACTTGAAACATGAAACATAAAACAGGGCTACAATAGAACACGGATCTAACGGATTGAACGGATGGGAACGGATGTGTTCTAGTATGCTAGAGCTTACCGCTTATAGGCTTACCGCTTACTGCTTACTTATGCATAAATTGAAATTTTCAGTAGAATCGTTGTCTTTTACTCCACGAATTGCGGTAGTGGTGAGTCGTTTTCATGAAGAAATTTCTGATGGATTGCTTTCCGGATGTAAAAAGATACTGGAAGATTGTGGGGTTAACGAGGTGAAGGTGTTTGAGATTCCGGGAGCGTTTGAAACGCCGTTGATGGCAAAAAAGTTAGCGGAATCCGGAGATTTTGATTGTATCATCGCCCTGGGAGCGGTAATAAAAGGAGATACCCGGCATTTCGAATTGATAACTCGGGAATGTGCGCGAGGAATTATGAATGTTATGCTTGAAACCGGCGTGCCAATAATATA
>DAOVYC010000070.1 GCA_030635805.1 bacterium
GCTCTGGAAGAACTCAAGGGAGGCAACCAAGATGAAGATACCGGAATTCAAATTGTAAAAAAATCTCTCGAAGCACCCGTTTATCAGATTGCTCAAAACGCCGGCGTGGACGGCGGCGTTGTCGTCAGCAAGCTCAAAGAAAATAAAAGCGAAACCGAAGGATTTGATGCTCAAGCCATGGAATACACCGATATGATCAAAGCCGGTATTCTTGATCCTAAGAAAGTTACCCGCAGTGCTCTGCAAAATGCCGCCTCTCTGGCCGGAATTTTCCTCACGACCGAAGCCGTTATTACTGAAATCCCTGAAGAAAAGAGTAGTATGCCACCAATGCCGGACATGGGAGGAATGGGAGGAGGAATGCCGGGAATGATGTAAAGCATATTTCATGTATCAAAACGTAGCCCGCAGGCTTATGCCTGCGGGCTACTTGTTTCTAATTCCTGATTCCTAGCTCACAATCTTGTAATTTTGTAATTTTAACCCCCTAGTTTCCCCTTATCGACCCCGCCATCTTCTCCAAAATCGGCCTGAGGACACTATCCCCCTTCATTACAAACGAAGTAGAGTCATCACGTTCAAGATAAATAAAAACATCACCACCGGATTCACTTATATACACTGTGTGTGAACCAAGTTTTGACATCGTTCCTTTTTTTACTTCATCAAGTTCTCCGGAAACTATATCCAGCATTGCTACCAGATTTCCAAGATTAATATCGTCACCAGACTCCTGATAGGTTTTATAATCTGTAAATCCATATCTATAAATCGCTCCCGTCACTCCGGAAAATCCCGAATAATACCAACTTTTAGGAATATCAATTCCAAACTTCAATGATGAACTGGTGAATCTGATAAACCCTTTTTCAAGTGCGCTATCCACATCTTCCGAACTAATTTCTTCCGAACTAACATCTTCCGAATTAACATCTTCCGAATTAACATCTTCCGAACTAACATCTTCCGAACTAACATCTTCCGAATTAACATCTTCCGAACTAGTGTCTTCTTCCCCTCGAAGGTCCTGAGCATCGTCGAAGGATTCCTCCACTTCCTCCTGCTTACTGCTTACTGCTTCCCTCTCATCCCCAATCAATAACGAGAATGAAAAACTATCTATTAAGTCATAAAATGCTCCTTTATCTCTCTGAAGATCATCTGTCCATCGACTATCAAACACAAAATGATAAATTGTATTTTCGTAAGGCAGACTTACGGAAATAATCTGATTATCATCTTCATCTCGATAAATACGACGGGTCGCATTTTTATCACCCACACGAATAAGCGTCTCTACTTCAAATGCAAATTCATCAAAAGAAAGAGCCTTTAACCAGTCGGCAAAATCATCAGTTGTTGTTATTGTTTCCAATTTAAAAAATGGCATCTCAATTTCTTCATTCTGAAAAGAAACAGCCTTCTTTGACTCTTCATACTCCGGCCAAGTAGGCAGATATTCAAACCTGTGAGAATAATAAGAAGACACATATGTACGGGTCTTTTTAACACGTTCATCAGATTCGGCAAGAACAACAAGATCTTCCACGCTCATAATTTTTTGCGAACCCTGCTTCACATCGCGTACCTTACCGGAAACAGACACTTCGGATTCTTCAAACTGAGAAAGATCAAACTTATAGCTCTCCAGAATAGCCACCAGAGTATTATCCTTTTCAAGCCGATGTGTTCCCTCCTGATAAATCGAAACCCCCAAAGGCTTTATAACTCCAACAAGTTCTTGTAACTCACCCAAGTCTTCATTCCCCGTGGAACCACCCCCGCCCTGGAAACAACCAACCAGCAAAAAAGATACACTAAAAACAAATACGCCAAACAAAATTATACGTTTCATAAAACATAGTTAATTAAATAAGGAAAACAAAGAAATTGTAATGAATTCCCATGAATATGCAAGATAGTAATAGCGAGCAAAGCGTTCCGTTTTCAATTTTGTAATTTTCAATTTTATAATCTTAAATTTTCCCCTACAATATTCCCGAATCAATTAGTCTCAATGAACAGAAAAAACACTCAAAAAATAATCAAGAATCTTCAAAAAAACTACAGCTCCTTTGCCGAAGAATTTTCTGAAACAAGAAAATACGCCTGGCCGGAATTCACCTGGATCAAAAAATATATCAACAGAGAAGAAAAAGTTCTCGATCTTGGTTGTGGTAACGGAAGATTGTATGAAGCACTGAAGGGTCTTCATCTTGATTATACCGGCATAGATTTTTGCGAATCACTTCTAAAGATTGCCCGGGAAAATCATCCCAAAACAACATTCCTAAACCATGACATCGCTTCGTTCGATATTTCCAAGAAAGAGTTTGATAAAATTATCTCCATCGCCACTCTTCATCACCTCCCCTCCGGAAAACTCAGAAAAAAAGTCCTCAAACAAATCTTTCACGGACTGCGCGACAACGGTTTTTTCATTATCTCCGTCTGGAACCTTTGGCAAAAAAAATACATCAAACAAATAATCAAGGCAATTATTAAGTCCATATCCAGCCTGGGCATCTTCACCTGGAACGATCTCTTCATTCCCTGGAAAGGCACTCAAAAAAACAAGAAACCCAAAAAACGTTATTACCACGCCTTTACTAAAAGTGAATTAATAAAATTATTAAACCATGTTGGTTTTGAAATTGTTGATGAATTTAAAAGTACTAACAAAAAATCTCACAATTACACTTTCGTCTGCAAAAAGAAAATGGTAAAAGCTGTTGGTCAACCGATATTCGAAAAAGAAAACGAGGAAACCGTCAGTACTCTCACTCAACCCGCCACCTCTAGAAAACTGTAATCTTGTAATTTTGAATCCTGTTATGAGAATGGACATCCTAGACATTCCCATTGATTGCCTCTCTCAAGCAGAAGCACTTCAAAAAATAGCTTCTTTTCTAAAAGAAAAAGATCGTTTCCACGTAACCACTCCAAATCCGGAAATAATCCTTGAAGCCCAAAAAAATCCTATATTCAAAAAAATCCTCAAAGAAGCCGATCTTTCTATTCCCGACGGCACCGGCATCGTTTGGGCCACCAAAGTACTTCACAACAAAAAAATCAAACGTGTTACCGGAGTAGATCTGACTCGCGCCATTTGCCGTACTATGAAGAATTCTATTTTTCTTCTTGGCGCCTCCGAAGAAGTAAATTTAAAAACCAGGCAAGTTCTCGAAAAAAAATATCCGGAAATAAAAATCGTTGGTAACTACAGTGGCACCCCCGGTGCTAACCTGGAAAAAATCATCTGTAGTATGATCAATAAGTCCAAAGCTCAAATTCTTTTTGTCGCCTACGGCGCCCCCAATCAGGAACTCTGGATTGCCAGAAATCTTCCTCATCTCACCACCGTCAAAGTCGCCCTCGGCATTGGCGGATCCTTTGATTTTATTTCCGGTCTAAGAAAAAGAGCGCCTCGCTGGATGCAACACCTCGGCCTCGAATGGCTTTTCCGCCTTATTATTCAACCTTCTCGCTTTAAACGTATCTTCCGCGCCACCATCATCTTCCCTTTAAAGGTCTGGCAAAAGAAAATTTCGCAAGCCTTTAAAAAATCTTAAAAACTTGGTCTCAAAAAAACATTATTATACACTGCAACTCAACGTTTTTCTAACATAACCTTAGCTTATAAACATAATGGAAATTGACAACTTCAACAAAAAACCACTTATCGCTGATTTATCAACCAGGGAACTTCTTAAGCGTCAAACTCGTCTTACTCGTTTCGTTAAACCAAAAGAAAAACTCTCAAAAGCAGCTAAGGTTGAATTAAAGGAGATTGAAGCAATACTGCAAGAAAGACAAAAAATCGAAAAAGACACGAAAACACTGTACGAAATTAACAGAATTGTAAAAATTATCGAAAACGGCGAAACACCGGTCAAAAACGATCCGGACGAAACTCAGGAAATAAACTTAAGTGGCATTCTTTAGATTTTTGATGCTTGATTTTACACATCAAAAAAGCCACCCCGTCAGGATGGCTTTTATAAAACCTCATCAACTACTCAGCTTCATCAGTAATAGCTTCCTCCCCAGCATCCTCCTCAGCCCCTTCACTCTCTTCAGCCCCTTCGCTCTCTTCAGCTTCCTCACTTGAATCTTCAGCCCCTTCGCCCTCCTCAGCTTCCTCACTTGAATCTTCAGCGGACACCGGGTCATCTTCTCCCGCTGTTTCATTTTCAGCAGTTTTTTTTACCTCATCATAAGACACATAATCCGGTTCACCTCGGAGATATTCTTTCAACAGATCACTCATTCGAAAGCACTCTTTTTGTTCTTCATAATTATCAGCCCCTTCGTCTAAAGGTACTCCATAACACCCCGGAGTTACCCAAAGTAAGTGGTCGGAATATGCCATAGTGGGAATTACCGAACCCATGCTTTCTACACAATTTAAAAACTCCTTTTTCATACTTTCTGTAGACCAAGCTTCATAATTAGATGATACATAAATTCGCATCCCTACAACGTCTTCTCCTAAATCCAAATAAGCTATATCACCCTCGAAAGTCTTGTCAAAAAAATCGTCTAACTGCGGACAAAGCTCCATTTTTCCTGCTATTATCCGCTTTTCGTCTTCATCCTCTAAAATCTTATAATTACTGTTATCCTCAATGTATTCCTTAAGCGCCACCGGATCTTCCCAAACAGAGTCGTCAAAATAGCCATCAAAATATGAATCGCCGCCACAGCACAGGTTGAACTCGCTGCGACCCGGCCCAGTTCGAAAGGCGA
>DAOVYC010000145.1 GCA_030635805.1 bacterium
AGAAGAGGAGATAGGTGAGGAGGAGTCGGGAAGATCTTACCTGGAATATTCCAATACTCTTGATGAGGAAAAGGAAGCTTATCATGCTTATCTGAATTTAAAATTTGAAACAAAAATAGCGGCTATAGCTACTATAATTAGCAAATCAAAAGATCTTGATAAAAAGAAGATCGATCAAATTTTATCAGATAAGAATTTGAGTACCTGGAGTTTGGCACGTGACTTGGTATGTAGTTACGAAAAATATTCAAAATATGTAAATCATTTTGCTTTTACTTACAGTGTTGATCCTGAGGCCACCAGTCGAGGGGTTAGTGTTTCAGAACTTTTAATGGCCGCGAATGATACGGTTAGTGAATGGAAAAAAGAATTAAAAGATTCAAAAAAGGCGCTTGATGTCGCCTTGGCAACCTATGATCAATTTACTATCGCTTTTCCGCTGCATCTTAAGTATCGGGAGGTTATTGCTGAGCTCATCTTGTATCGTCAGCAATTTTCTTTATTACGTTCTTTAATTTCGTGTCTTCCCTCCAAGTTTGTTAATCAATCTACCACTAAGTGTGAGTAGTCTTTAACTCTATGAAAAAAATATTTTTTATTTCGGTGGTATTACTTGTTGCACTTCTGAGTGTAAAACAATCTGCGGTGCTGGCGGAAGAAACGCCGGAGAGTATGAAGGATGGTTTTTATATCCGTATCTATGAAAGAATTGAAAGCGAATCACAAGAAGAGTCTATAAAAGCGGTGACTAAGCAAATGGGTATTTCCGAGGAAGATATTATTACCATTGCCCAGGGTGGTAGTATTAAAAGTTTGCAGGATTTTGAAGGAATTGCCAAAGTTCAACTTATTAAAGAACTGAATCCAGATCAGAGGAAAATATATTTAGATTTGCTTGCTAAACAATTCGAAGATGTTATTACCGGTGATGATAAGTATGATGAGGCTTTTGAAGCAATTCAGCCCGGTGTTTCCGACAGAACGGGTGAGCTGATAGCTAATCGAGAACAACTCGCTGATGAATTTGCTTTTGAGCAATCACTTGTGGAGCTGGAGATGGAACTGGAAGAAGAGGTGAAAGCGGTAGAGGTTTTTGCGGATGGAGTGTTGGATGATATGAGTGGCAATAAAGATGTGGACTATTCTCCGTCCCCACAAGGGAAAGGTATAAATAAAAAGGTAATAGATTTTGTTAAAAATATATTTGGTAGTGCCGAGGATGTTGAGGTTGAAGACATTGAGGAACTTCCAAGATTTGATTTGATTCACGATTTGGAAGTTATTGATTATTTAATCTTTGGGGTGGGGGAAACGATTAAATTATCTCCCGGTGGTGATAGAGAAGGCGGGATTGGTTTGTTTCCAGAAAGAGATAGTGGTGGAGAAGTTATGGATGATAACGATGTTTCAGTTGATGGGGTAACGGTGGTATCTACCGGAGATGTTTCAGCTTTGCCTAATTCACTTAATCAACCACTTAATTTCGATCATATGTATGCTCCTCAAAAACCCGGGGAGAAGGTGACCGGTGATCCCGGCTTGTCGCTGTGTAATGTTTGCGTAAGTGCTGATTTGGATTATGGTCCCCAGGATCGTTTAAAGATTCTGGAGGAATCTTCACTGGCCGAGAATATTGCAGAATTATTTCCAAATATGAAGGCAGGGGAAGGAATTATTTCTGTTGCTGAAAATCTAAGTGAGATTAAATCCCTGGAAGATATAGGTATTACTTCTGAAGATCTTGAAGAGGCAATTCCGGAAGATGAATTTTCCGAAGAGGAATGTTTTACAATAGATTTTGATATTATTGTTTGTTACAAATTTGAAGCCGGTACCTATAGTGAGCCTAAGGTTTTCAAAAACGATAACTGCATCTCTTGTCATATAAATAAAATAAATGAAATTTTTAGCCAAAAACTTCTCCCCTACAGCTTGAAAGCCAAGAAAAATGAAGGGCTGATAGGTGGAGGAGGTTATTGTAGCGGAGCTAATGATCCGGAATTTGGTATGGAAATTCTGCTTGTTCCCAAACCACTTAATTTTTACAAGAATGTTTGTTATCCGGATCCGGAAAATGACAATAAAACTCCTCTAGATGATCCGGCTAAAAAAATAAAAGAGGTACAGGAAAATTATTTAAAAACCGCTTTTACTTTACAGGAGCAAGCGGAGAGTCTTTATAAAGATCGATCCGTAAAGATAAATCAAAAAAGAGAAGCCAGTGGAGTAGAGGCTGAAAACTTAACCGAGGAAATTGAAAATATTAATTTGAAAATAATGAAACTGGAAGATAAAATTTTAACCTTGCGTGAAACTAATACTCTCATGCTTCAACAATGGCGTGCTTTTAAAGAGAATTACGAAGAGTCTACGGGTTGTGAATATACGGTTGGAGCAAACGCAACAACCGGTTTTGATGATGTTTTGGAAACGTATAATAAAGAACTTAAAGAAACGATTCCGAGTGCGCATATTTCCGAATCTGTGGAATCCAGAATGACGGAAAGACTTTTGAGTCTTGATCCGGAAAATATTGCTGATGTTTTTGATACTGTTGAAGTTGGTAAAATGTACAAGGAGGAAAGATATCAGGAAGGAAAAGAAATTGAGATGAATGTTCAAAAACTTAGCGATAATGTTGAAAAAGTGCGAATGCTTGGAAAAGAAATTACGGAAATGACAACACATTTCCGGGCGTTTAGAAATGCTATGGAATCATTGAGAAGACCGGAGGACAGTTCCGTGTTGAAAAAATTATCAGAAAAGAA
>DAOVYC010000153.1 GCA_030635805.1 bacterium
AATAATTAATAGTTTCTGCCAGAGGCAGACCCGCCTTCGGCGGGAATAAACAACAATAAATAATAATTAATAAACTATGTGCGGTGTTCTCGGAATATTCAACTCAAAAGAAAATGCCGCCCTCGAGGTATACGACGGTCTGATTGTTCTTCAGCATCGAGGACAAGATGCCGCTGGAATTCTTACCTTTGATGGGAGAAGATACCATATCAAAAAAGATAATGGTCTTGTTCGGGATATTTTTGATTCAAGAGATATGGCTCAATTAAAAGGAAATATTGCCATAGGACATGTTCGCTATCCTACCGTTGGAGCCGGCGGAATAGAGGATGCCCAACCGTTTATAAGTCATAGCCCTTTTGGTATGGCTATTGCTCACAATGGAAATGTATATAATCATCATCAACTCAAAAAAGAGTTATTCGACAAAGATAAATGTCTTGTAAATTCTGACTGCGATGTAGAGGTAATCTTAAATATTATCCGTAGCAGTTTTCAAAAACAACGCGTCAAAAACCTTCAGCTTGAAAACATTTGGAAAGCGGTAAAAAGTGTTTACAGAAGAGCATATGGTGGATATTTCGTAGTAGTCCACATCGCCGGATATGGATTGCTGGCCTTCAAAGATCCTCACGGAATCAAACCGGGAATTTTCGGCCAGAGAAAAAACGATTTAAAGACAGATTATATATTTGCTTCAGAGACGGTAGCTATGGACATCCTTCAGTTTGAGGTAATCAAAGACGTTGGTGCCGGTGAAGCAATATTTATTGATAATAACGGAAAGGTTCACTCAAAAATTCTGCAGGAAAAAAATTGGACGCCCTGTATTTTTGAATACATTTATTTTGCTCGCCCGGACACCACTATCAACAAAATTTCTGTTCACAAAGCTCGCATTCGCATGGGAGTTAAGCTCGGTAAACAGATTAAAAAAGCCAAATTACCCATAGATGTTGTTATCCCCGTTCCCGACTCTTCACGTAGTGCCGCCTACGGGGTATCACAAGCACTTGGGATTCCCTTCAAAGAAGGTCTTATTAAAAATCGTTACATTGGACGTACTTTTATTATGCCCAATCAAGAAGTGCGAAAAAAATCTGTCAGATATAAACTGAATCCTATCCCCCACGAAATAAGAAAGAAAAATGTTTTACTCGTCGATGATTCCATAGTCAGGGGCACCACCTCAAAACAAATTATTCAGATGGTTAGAAAAACAGGAGCAAAAAAAGTTTACTTCGCTTCAGCCGCACCGGAACTTACCCGTCCCTGTCTTTACGGAGTTGACATACCGTCCGGCAAAGGACTTATCGCCAACAAACTAACTATTAAAGAAATAGAAAAGAAAATAGGCGCCGACGCCCTCTTTTACCAGAAATTATCAAACCTTACCGAATCTACGAAAAGTCATAAATCTTTCATCAAGAAATTTTGCACCGCCTGCTTCGACGGAAAATATCCCACTAAAGGAGTTGATAAAAAGACGTTAAAAGAAAATGAAATAAATTACGGAACAATAGAACGAGAAATTGACGGCAATGCCCCCACAGATCAACTTACCCTAATCTAGAGTACATCCGTTCCTATCCGCCTGTCCCGCAACGAACGAGGTGAATGTATGCGGGATTTAATCCGTTCAATCCGTGTTCTATTCTTATTTAGCCCCAATCCTCACCAGCTTCGTTATCACTCTGGTGTTAACGCTAATCACCCTTAAACTTTTCCCTCTCCTTAAACTTCTCGACCGGCCAAAAAAATACGGACTCACCAGAAAACCAATTCCCTACGGAACCGGACTGATTCTCTACGTGAATTTCCTGATTATTACCTTCTTTTTTCTTCCTCTCAGCACCCAAATCATCGGCATGATTATCGGTGCCTCGATTCTGGTATTTACCGGATTCCTCGACGACTTCTTTGACCTTTCGCCTTTAATCAAGCTCGTCATCCAGCTCATCGCCTCAATTATAATCATTTTTTCCGGATTTGAAGTATTTGTTATCACAAACCCCTTTGGAGGTACCATTCCTCTGGACACCTGGCATCTTATTCTTACCGGTGGCATCTCTATCAGCATCGTTTCCGCCTTGTTTCTGATCTTCTGGATTATTGGCATGATAAATACCGTAAATTTTCTGGACGGAGTACCGGGACTAGCCAGTGGAATAACTGTCATCGCCGGAATTATCCTCTTTCTCTTGGCCATCCGCCCCGATTTTCACATTGTTGATCAAAAATCTTTTGCTCTTTTGGTTGGCACTTTTACGGTAAGTATCGCTGTAATTTGGGCTTTTGAATTCCCTCCTCCAAAACTTCTTATCGGCGACACCGGGTCTACATTTCTGGGTTTTATGCTCGCTCTCTTTGCCGTATTTTCCGGAGCCAAAATCGCCACCGCATTTATAGTCATGGGTTTCCCCATCTTCGATCTCCTTCTGACCGTCATCAAAAGAATTTTTCAAAAAAAGTCTCCGCTAAAAGGAGATCGGCAACATCTCCATCACGACCTCTTGCGTGCCGGTTTTTCTCCAAGAAAAACAGTATTTATCATCTACACCCTTTCCGCCCTCTTTGGCCTCTCCGCTCTTTATCTAAACAGTCTCCAAAAATTCATCGCCATCTCCCTCATCTTCTCCATCATGGTCATCCTCAAAATCTCCCTTGTCATAAGCAGTAAGCAGTAAGCTGGTAGGCTGTAAGCTCTGGTAAATC
>DAOVYC010000016.1 GCA_030635805.1 bacterium
CCATGATCTACATGCCCCATAACAACAACGACAGGAGGTCTCTCGACAAGATTTTTTGTATCCGCCTCTTTGAGTAATTCAGATAAATCGCCTTCCATAAGTTGCTTTGTGGAAGCCTCTTCATGTTTTTGATTAAGTTTAACATTGAAGCTTGTAGCCACAAGAGATGCTGTTTCATAATCAATTATTTGATTGATTGTTGCCAAAATGCCGTTTTTCATAAGTTCACCAATAACTCTGGCAACGGGTATGCCTGTTTTTTCCGCGAATTCTTTCACTGAAATTGTATTACCAATTTCTACCATTCCGGTTGCTGCTTTTTGTTCCGATGTTGCTCCAAGCGATTCAATCACCTCATTTTTTTCAGTTTTTTTTCTGGCAACTTTTTTTTGCCCCTTGGCTCCTTTTATTTTTTTTACAGATTTTCTAATCTCTCGTTCTTTCTCTTCGGCAATAATTTCGTCATAAATTTCCGCAACCGACTCTTCTTCTTTTTCTTCCGGTTCTTTTTCCATTTGATCATCAAGGTCTTTTTTGATCTCTTCGCGTAAAATGTCAGCAATATCTTCTTTTATGTCTTGAGCGCTTTTAGGAACTTTTAAATCAAGAAGATCGATGTAATCTCGAATTTCACTTACACTGATACTAAATTCTTTAGCTAGATTCTGTAGTTTTACGGCCACGAGAAAAGGTAAAAGGAAAAATTATTAGATAAGACTGCTATGAACGAAGTGAATAGGAATATTATGTAATGCCCTTGGGTGAAAAGGAAAAAATGTAATGTCTAAAAATCAAACCTTAACACTTTTACCCTTTTAACGGCTTTTTGTAAAGGAAAAGATCGATCAAATCACTGAGATTTCAATCTCCCTTTGCAAAGAATCTGAAGATCGGTACAATGTTCTTGATTAAGGCGGCTGATGTCAATGGTAGCATGACGGTCTCCAAAACCGTTCGTACGGGTTCAAATCCTGTGCCGCCTGCCAATAAATCTCTTTTGAAAAAAAGAGATTTCTTGTTGTATCCTGCATTTTATGTTATAATATATAGAAATATTTTAAGAAAAATATGGATTCAATTGTTCTGGAAATGTCGACGATTATCATTTCTACGGCTGTACTCTGTGTTATCGCTGAGATTGCCAAACAACCACTTATAGTTGCTTATATCTTTGCGGGGTTTTTGATGGGACCATCCGGGCTGGGGTTGATTCATGGAAATGGATTTTTTAGTGCAATTTCTCAGATAGGAGTGGTACTTCTGCTATATCTGATCGGATTGGAATTGAGACCGCGAAAGTTTGTTGATACCCTGAAAAAAACGTCACTTCCGGCAATATTCGCCACCTTAACTATAGTTCCCTTTGGAATTTTGATTGGCTGGGTTTCCGGTCTTTCAATGATCCAAACAGCATATCTTGCCGCCGCCTTTCTTTTTTCCAGCACGGTTGTAGTGCTTCGTATGATTAGTGAGGATGGTAATGTGGATAAACAAGTGTTTGATTCTTCTGTCGGGATGCTGATCATCCAGGATATTATTGCTGTATTCGTACTCGTCTTTATGAATAGTCAGCATGGAAATTCGGGCAGTTATCTTACTATTCTGATTTTTATGCTTTACGGACTTTTCATTATCTCTCTCGCTTACTTTTTACAACGATATGTTCTCCGAAAAATTATTAAAAAAATAATCCATAGAACAGATCTGGTTTTTCTTATCGGTCTGGCCTGGTGCTTTCTTTTTGCCGAACTTGCAGAAATTCTTAGTATTTCCCGGGAAATTGGTGGGTTTATTGCTGGCCTTTCGCTGACTTGTCTACCGGCACATAAGTTAAAAATCTTTATTTACAAATCAGAAACTATCCGTGATTTCTTTATGATTTTATTTTTCTTCATTCTTGGGGCAGAGCTGGAGCTGGGGGGAATTGGAACATACAGTCTACTTATAACTCTTTCCCTGATATTTATCCTTATTGGAAAACCAACTATTTATTACTTTTACATGCGTCTCTTTCGACATCCGAAATCTGAAAGTAAAGAGGTTAGCTTTCGTTTGGGACAAATAAGTGAGTTCTCAATAATCATTGTCTTACTTGGAGTGTCGCTTGGGCATATTGGTCATGAATTCTCTATGACTATCCGTCTCCTTCTCTTTGCGAGTATAATTTTCTCTAATTATATTGTCCGTTACCTTCCTATCCGCAAGGTTTGGGGCACAGACCTGGGCGAATCTCCAAGTTTACTGGGTAGAATTCTTCCTCGTAGAAAGGAATAAGGAATAAGGAATAAATACTCTGAGAATGGTGGAGCATATCGGATTCGAACCGATGGCCTCTTGCATGCCATGCAAGCGCTCTAACCAGCTGAGCTAATGCCCCAGTAGTAGCGAACAAAGTGTTCCGTAGCGGAAAGTTTTCACAAAGTGGAAACTTGAAGCGGAGGATGCCGTAAGGAAATTTTAATTGGAGACAAACGTTGAACTTTCAGACAATTAAAATTTCTTGGAGGTAAACTTTGTCCTATTGATAATTAAACCGTGACTAGTTTAAAGCTCTCTTGATTTGAGTCAATGAGAATTTTTCTAGCGTTCTTTTTTCTTTATCGCTACAATGCAGGCAACAGTTTTAATTTTTGAATTTTTAAAATGCTACGATCACACACATGTAATGAACTTACGGCAAAGGATGATAAAAAGGAGGTGACTCTTTGCGGTTGGGCAAATACGGTTCGGGATCACGGGGATTTAATATTTGTGGATTTACGAGATCGGTACGGTCTTACTCAGATTGTCTCCGATCCTTCGAACAGTGTCTCGGTACACGGTATTTTTGAGAAATTACACCCGGAATATGTGATTCAGATAAAAGGCGTGGTGCGGACCCGACCGAAAGATATGATTAACGAGAAGATGGTAACGGGTGAGATAGAGGTGCTCTGTAATGAGATTACTATTTTGAATGAATCAAAAGTTCCGCCATTTGAGATTGATCAGGAAAAAAATGTGAATGAGGAGTTGCGTTTGAAATACAGATATTTGGATTTGAGACATAAGAGATTGCAGGAAAATATGGTAATGCGACATAAAATAACCCATGAGATCCGTGATTTTTTGACGAAGAAGGATTTTGTAGAGATTGAGACGCCGGTGATGATCAAGGGTACACCGGAGGGATCGAGGGAATACCTGGTGCCATCTCGTATTCAACAGGGAAAGATGTATGTTCTTCCTCAATCACCACAACAACTTAAGCAACTTTTGATGGTGGCCGGATTTGATAAATATTTTCAAATCCCAAGGTGTTTTCGGGATGAAGATCTAAGGGGTGACCGACAGCCGGAATTTACCCAGTTGGACATGGAAATGTCCTTTGTGGAACAGGAGGATGTTCTTAATCTGAATGAAGAGCTTTTGATTCATATGACTAAAAAATTAGTGCCGAATAAGAAAATTAAGAAAACGCCATTCCCGAGAATGACGTATCGGGAGGCAATGGAAACTTACGGGTCGGATAAACCGGATCTGCGTTTTGATCTGCCTCTGACGGATATAAGCGATATTGCGGAGAAAATGGAGTTTAAAGTTTTTTCCGATGCCGTAAAAAATGGTGGAGTGGTGAAAGTTTTTCGTATGCCGAATTACGCCGATACTCCGCGAGCACAAATTGAAAATAAGTTAATCCCGATGATCAAGGAGTTGGGAGCTAAAGGCTTGGCTTACATTATGTATAAAGATGAACCTGAGTCCCCTATTCTCAAGTTTTTCAGTGATGAAGAATTGAAGGCAATAGAGAAAAAAACAGGAGTGAAAAAGGGTGATGTCCTTTTCTTTATGGCGGATAAATTTACTTTGGCCTGTGAATGCCTTGGTGCTTTACGCCTTCATCTTGCGAAAGAGAAAGAGATGATCCCCGATGATATTTTTGCTTACGCCTGGATAACCGACTTTCCTCTTTTTGAAAAAGATGAAGAAACCGGTCAATTAGTAGCAACACATCATCCGTTTACGAGTCCAAAAGCGGAGGATATCAAATTAATGAAAGATGATCCGCTTAAAGTAAAATCTGATGCTTATGATGTAATTTTGAATGGAAGTGAGATTGGCGGCGGAAGTATAAGAATTCACGACAGAAAATTACAAGCCCTGATGTTTGAGATCCTGGGGATAAAAGGAGATGAGGTGAAACGAAGGTTTGGACACATACTGGAGGCATTTGAGTACGGAGCCCCACCGCACGGTGGCATTGCCTGGGGACTGGATCGCTTAGCAATGCTTTTCTGTAACGAGCCGAATATTCGCGAAGTTATCGCTTTCCCAAAAGATGGTAAAGCAAGGGATTTGATGCTGGATGCGCCAAGTGAAATACCGGAAGAAAGTCTGAAGGAGGTCGGGATCAAACTTATCTAACTTTTTCCAATAGGGCAAAGCTTTGCTCGCTATTTTTTCGCTATTCCGCTAATTTGAAAAACGGGTGTTTTCCCGATGACCTCTTCTTTGGTGATCGATTCTTCTTCCGGCTCTAATGTTTCCGGTTTATCCGATTTGACCGCCACACCGGTAAGAACCGTTATTGGTCCTGAATTCTTTGTTAGATTGTCTGTAATTTCTTTAATACTGTTTAATATATTTTGCTTGAGATTTTCGGCTTTTTCTCCGGGTAATTCTGATTTCTGAATAATAATATCCAGAAGAGGTAGTTCAATTTCTGTTTTTCGTTTGGCAATATCCTGTGCCGCTACGCTTTCCCCCATGCGTAAAAGATGTTTGGCAATATCGATGGATTCCATGGTTACATCCGCGTATTCGGCAAAATGGATTATGGCAACTTGCTCGTTTCCTTCTTCCAGAAGGTTTAGAATTTCATAGAGTTTATCCAGAGCAATGTCGTCCTTTTCTTTGACTACTTCTTCTTTTGAAGAAATTCCAAGAATCAATGATTCAATAACCTCTTTGGCTTGGTAGGCCTTCATGTCCGGAGTGATAGCAATGGCAAGACTGTTGTTTATTTCGTTTAAATGTTTTTGTACCGCTTCATTTACTCTTTCCGCCTGCCCGCCCAGCAGTTGATGCTGGTAAATTTCGGTGATAATTGCCCTGTACTCTTCCAGGGCTTTGTTGGCTTCTTCATTGTATTCTTCTTCAAAAAGCATTACCGCTTCGTGGAGTCTGGCTGTAGCCTGATCTAGTTTAGCCAGATATTGGTTGCTTTTGGCGGTGATACTAAACCTTGCTCCTTCCCCAATCTTTTTGGCGGTATATAGTGTAGATCCCGGGAGTACTCCGGCGGATTTTTTGATATCTTTTCTTTTTTGTTGTTCTAAATTTTCTTTGAATATTTTGTCCTGTTCTTCATTTGTTTGAATCCAATTCCCATCTCCAAATATTTTTTCGGCACTGGCTACCTTTTGACTTTCGATATTTTTCTCCGGGTTTTTTTGGAGAGCTTTAGGAATATTAACTATATGTTCTGCCGGTACCTGCACTTTTTGTGCTTTAATATTGCCACTTTCTGTATTATTAACTTCTACGAGAGCAATATTTTCTCTGGTGAGAACCCTGGTAACCCTGTTATTGGAAAGAATGGAAGCCGCTCCGCGCGGAACGGTAATTATTGTGGATTCTGAAGCTTTAATTTTTAGATGACTTTCATTTTCGAATGTCTTTACCCAAATTTTTCCTTCCAGGCTTAGGATAACGTCTTCCTCCTGAGTAACTTTATCGATAGCTATAGAGGTGTTGTCACCCAAACGAATGACAGCGTTATCAAAAATGTTTAATTCGATTAAAGCGTTTTCGGATTCTCCGGTGATAATAATATCTCCCTCATTAATTGATTGCCCTTCATATCCTTTGATAAGTCCATCGCTTGTCTCTACGGCCACTCCTCCATAAATAATGTGGATACTCATACTATTTGCGGAAATATATGGTGCTTGAGTAAATAAAGTATGTAGAGTGAGAAGAACAACGGCTACAGCGACTGTACCGGCGAGCGTCCGGCGAAACACCTGCCAGTTGAAAATCCAACGACGGATGAAGTTTCGCGGCGGTCGAACCATGGCTTCTCGAAGACGCTCACGAATGCGCCAGTACTGTTCCCGAGAAGACTTGGTAAGCCGACCGCAATTACGCAAAGTATGCTCCAGTTGACGAAGAGAGGTGGGCTTATAATTTTGCTGGACAGCAAAAAGGACTCCGCGCTTGCACTGTTTTTTCAGTTTACGAGCGGGAGCAATGTCTTCTTTTACCAAGGAGAGAAGCTCCTTGACGTCAATATCGGAAATACTGATTTTTTCCGCTTTCTTTATTTTGCTTTTTTGTAGCGGGATCCCGGTATGCGGTAACTTTTTCTTCATTGCTATAAATGTTTTTCGGCATGGGTTGAAACGATAATTTTGGCTTTTTGTTACAGGGGAAATGCGGGATTGCAAGATTCAAGATTATAAGATTACAAGATTATAAGATTACAAGATTATAAGATTGGATGACAAAAAGAAAAAGGATATCCCGAGGGATATCCTTTGAGTGCGATTGAACTTATTCAGATTCTTTCACTTTTTCTGACCACCTCTGCTTACGAGTTCTTTTCGAGGTGGATTTTTTTGCCCCTTCTCCCTGGATCAGTTTTACTGTTGGGCGTTTTTTTAACCCTTCCTTGCTCCTTCTTGGCACTTTTCCGTTTCCGCATCTTTTTCCGCTCATTTGATTCGTCCTTTCAAAGGTAAAAGTTAGCTCTGCTAGCAGAGCAAAAAAAATAGTTCAATACTGGGGGTATTTTATACGTATTTTACGTTTTGTCAAATGGTATAAAAAAGACGCCCACATACGGTGGTGCGGGCGTCTTGTAAAATTGAATTTAGAGTTTTTTATTTCTCCCTCTCATTTTTTCGATACTTGGTCTGTCACTCCACGGGCGTGGATCTCTGTCATTTCCGAGAGAGACTTGTGCCTCCCGGGTTGACTGCTTCGCCTCGTTTCTCCCATCTTTTGCGGATTCTCTCTTCTTTTCTTTGTTTAGCTTCTGAGTCTTCTTTCTGTTCATAAAAATAAACTCCTTCTGTTCCTTTCCGGAACGTAATAATCCCCAAGGGGGTAAAAAAATAAAAATTCAATTTGTACTTCATACTAACTAATTGATTGTTTTTGTCAAATTTTTCTGGAGACATGTTGATGAGACACGCCACGGCGTGCCTCTACGGAAATGTAACGTGTTACATTCCTATTCCCATTCGATGGTCCCCGGGGGTTTGTGGGTGATGTCATAGAAAATGTGAGAAATATGACTGCCAACTTTGGAATCGTTTCGGATAACGTTGGAAATTTCTTGAAGTTTTTTGATGGGTAGCTCGGCAAAATTGGCGGTCATCGCCTCCTGACTTTCAACCGGACGAAGGACGATAGATTCCCTGCCTTCGATTCCGCAGGGAATGAGAACCACGGGCATTTGCCAAATTCTTTCCCATTCCTCTTCGTATCGCATTTCTTGGTGGATGAGATGATCGATCCACTGGAGAATTTTGACACGATCCGGGGAAAGATAACCCGGCTTAATTTGAAGGTCGATATTTTCACCGGCGATGCAATAAACGCAACGATTAATTTCGCCAAACTTGTTGACAATATGGCTGGATATCTGGTCGAGAGCACCCCAATTGGGGAAAGTTCCAAAGAGAGCGACAGCATGCCGATAAGTACGCTCATCACCCTGAACTCCAACACTTTTAATAGGTAAAATACGGGGAGTCAGATTGTCCGATTCTTTCCGGATTGCCTTTTCAATTTCGTGTTTTTTGGGAAAAATTTCAGCTTTGTCGACGCAGAGAATGCGAACTCCAAGCCCCGGTCCCGGAAAAGGCTTCCGCCAAACGAGGTCTTTGGGGAGACCGAGTTTTTCGCCCACCTTTCGTACTTCATCTTTGTATAATTCTTCGAGAGGCTCAATTACTTTTCCTTGCTTAATAAGCTCTTGAACTTTGTCGACCCGATTGTGATGAGTTTTGATCTTGTGGGCGTGCTTAGTCCCGCCGGTTTCTATGGTGTCCGGATAGATAGTCCCCTGCCCCATAATCCATTCTTCGGGATTCAATCCCAGCTTTTCGGAAACTTCTTCTTTGACGTCTAAAAATTTATCACCGATGATGGAACGTTTTTTTTCCGGTTCAAATATTTCTTTCAATTCATTTAAAAATGATTCACCGGCATTTTGAACATGAAGATTATCGAACCCTATTTTTGACAAGGCTCTGGTAATTTCTTCCACTTCTTTATAACGCATTAAACCGGTATCCACGAGAAACCCGTAAACCTTGTTTTTACCTAATGCTTTTTCGAGTAGAGTGAAGGCTACGGTGGAATCCACTCCCCCGCTTACCAGCATAAACACCTTCTTATCTTGTACAATTTTTTTGATCGACTCTATTTTATTCTGGATAAATTTATCCAGGCTCCACTCTCTTTTGGCCTCACATATTTTGACAAAATTATCTAAAATGGTCATACCCTGAGGGGTATGGGTAACTTCGGGATGGAATTGAAGCCCGTAAATATTTTTTTCTTCGTTAAAAATAGCGGTGTAAGGACACATCTTGGAGCTGGCAATACTACGAAACCCGTTGGCTAATTTTTTGACCTCGTCAAAATGACTCATCCAAACATTGATTTCCCCTTTTACTCCTTGAAAAATATCTACTTCTTCTTTTATTTGAACTGTGGCCGGACCATACTCCCTCGTTTTTCCTTCCCCAACTTCACCACCAAGCATGTGGTTGATGAGTTGATGACCGTAGCAAATACCAAGAATAGGAAGACCGAGTTTAAAGATATGCGGATCGGCGTGAAAAGCGTTTTTTCCGCTTACACTGGCTGGTCCTCCGGAGAGAATAATTCCCTTATACTCTTTGAGTAATTCAGCGGAAGTGTCTCCATCTTTTATTTCGCTGTAAACATTTAAGCGACGGATTCTGTTGGCGATGAGGTGAGCGTATTGACCACCGAAGTCGAGAACGACGATTTTGTCCATAAAACTTAGTTATCTTGGTTAGCAGTACTTTAGCACAAAAGTTAAGGGATGGTTATGCTCCTTTTCTTTTTTTTAGTTCCTCAATCTCATCACGAATAGTGGCGGCCCGTTCGAATTCGAGATTCTGAACATGGAGTTCCATCTTTTGCTCA
>DAOVYC010000061.1 GCA_030635805.1 bacterium
AGATTGGAAGAAGAAGCCGGTGACATGCAGGACATTGAATTTACTGTTGAAGATGGTAAGCTCTGGATTTTGCAGACACGAAACGGCTTGCGTACCGGTAAGGCGATGCTGGAGATTGCGTTTGATTTTTTGGACAAAGAGATTTTGGACAAAAAGATTTTGGACAAAAAGAAAATTTTGGAAGATAAGTTTTTGAGGAGAATTGATGCTGGTAAAATAAGCGAAATTCTCCATCCGGTTTTTGACCCAAAAGTTCTGAAGACGAAAAAGAGTTTCGTGAGCGGTCTTCCCGCTTCTCCCGGTGCCGGTGTCGGACAAATTGTGTTTACCCCCAGTGATGCCAAAAAGTGGGTTGCTGACGGTAAAGAAGTTGTTCTTGTCCGTATCAAAACATCACAAGAAGATGCCGAGGGCATGAAAGTGTCAAAGGCTATTTTGACTGCGGAGGGTGGGACTACTGCTCATGCCGCCGTGGTTGCTCGTGGTTGGGGGATACCCTGTGTGGCAGGGGCGGATAAAATGGAAATTGATTATTCGTCCAAAACCATGACGGTAAATGGTAAAGTTTACAGGGAAGGTGACTGGATTTCCGTGGATGGTTTTACAGGGAAGGTTTACGAAGGAAAGATTCCGGTTGTTGATCCGGAATTGACGCCTAATTTTTATAGGCTGATTGAGATTTGCAAGAAACGGGCACGAATGGAAGTTCGTGTAAATGCGGAAACGTCGGAAGATGCAAAAAAAGCGCTTGGATTTGGAGCTGAAGGGCTTGGTCTTTGCAGAACCGAAGAGATGTTTAAAACAGAAGAACGTCTTAAGGTAATGCAAGCCATGATTATGGCTAATAATGACGAAGAGCGTGATGTTGCGCTGGCGAGACTTCTGGAATTTCAGCGTAACGACTTTGAAGGTATTTTTACGGCGATGAATGACTTACCAGTTACAGTTCGTTTGCTGGATCCACCTTTGCATGAATTTCTTCCCGATAAGTATGAGTTGATAAAAAAACTTATCAACTTAAGGGCGAGTGTGTTGCTTGATGCCAGTAGTCCTGGAGCCCTTGTTCTTAGGAAAGAGGGTGACGAGATAGATGGGATTTTACGGGAAGTGGCAAAACTTAAGGAAGAGAATCCCATGCTGGGTCATCGTGGATGCCGTTTGGGTATTACTTTTCGGGCAATTATCGAGATGCAGGTGCGGGCGATGATTGAGGCGGCACTAAATGTTCAGAAAAAGGGTATTGTGGTTAAGCTGGAGATTATGGTTCCGCTTGTCGGGGTTATAGAAGAACTTGTTTCATCGAAGAAAACTGTTTTTGAAACCGCTAAAAAGATTTTTTCTGAGAGAGGGGAACGTTTGGATTTTCAGTTTGGAACGATGATTGAGGTTCCGAGCGCGGTGCTGATAATGAAAGAAATCGCCAAGGAAGTTAATTTTATTTCGTTTGGTACAAACGATTTGACTCAAATGGGTCTTGGAATTTCCAGAGATGATATCAGTTCCTTTTTGCCGGAATATCTTAAAAAGGGAATATGGAAACATAATCCCTTTGAAGTTCTGGACCAGAAACATATTGGTAAATTCGTTAAAATGGCGATGGAAGATGCCGGTGGGATAAAAAAGAAGGGAGTATGCGGTGAACATGGAGGTGAGCCAAGTTCGATTAAATTTTTCCATGAAGTTGACTTAGATTATGTTTCCTGTTCTCCTCTCAGGATTCCAGTGGCATGGGTTGCGGCGGCAAAAGCGACGTTAGACTAATTATAATTATCTTCGACTTTCTAACCCCGGTTTTTATGACCGGGGTTTTTATTTGACAGTTAGACAGGGGCTGATAGACTAGTATCAGTTCTTTCATAGATTGTTTATCAAGAGTGATGCAGAGGGTTCTGGCCCGTTGATGCATCCAGCAACCTGTTTAGTTCAATAGGTCCGCCTGAGGCGGATTGCTACTATCTAAGGTGCTAATTCCAGCCCCATTGGGGAAAGATGAACTAGAAAAATACTTTCCTGAGGGAAAGTTTTTTTAATTTAAGACTTAATTTTTTTTATCATGTCTAACTATATTTTTACTTCAGAGTCGGTTACCGAAGGTCATCCGGATAAAATCTGCGATCAGATATCGGATGCGATTTTGGATGCGGTTTTGAAAGATGATCCGGAGGGAGCGTGCTGTTGTGAGGTTTTTACAACAACAGGATTAATTATTGTAGGAGGAGAGATCACGACCAAAACGTATGTGAATATTGCAGAGATAGCACGGGGAGTTTTGAAGGATGCGGGATATACGGATTCTGCCTATGGGATTGATTATGAGAGCTGTGGAGTGATGGTGGTGGTAGATGAACAGAGTAAGGAGATAGCGCAAGGAGAGGTAGTTTCAGAAGATCGTGAACAAGGGGCGGGGGATCAGGGAATGATGTTTGGATATGCTTGCAGAGAGACGAAGGAGTTGATGCCTTTGCCGATTACTTTGGCACACGGGTTAACGAGAAAATTGGCTTCAGTCCGAAAAGAGGGGGTTCTTGATTATCTTCGTCCGGATGGAAAGGCGCAGGTGAGTGTGGAGTATAGCAATGATGAGCCAAAGAGAGTTGAGGCGGTGGTGATGGCGGCTCAGCATAATCCAGACGCTGATTTGGAGAAATTAAGAGATGATATTAAGCGAGAAGTTATTGAGCCAATATGCGGGGAGTATATGGACGAGAAGACAAAAATTTTTATCAATGAAACCGGTAAATTTGTGACTGGCGGACCGCAGGCGGATACCGGACTTACGGGTCGTAAGGTGATAGTAGACACCTATGGGGGTATGGGGCGTCATGGTGGGGGAGCTTTTTCCGGGAAGGTTCCCAACAAACAAGACAGGTCTGGAGCCTATATGGCTAGATACGTGGCCAAAAATGTTGTGGCGGCGGACTTGGCAGATAAATGTGAAATTCAATTAGCCTATGCGATAGGCGTGGCTGAACCGGTTTCTGTTCACGTTGATACTTTTGGGACAGGTAAAATTTCCGATGAGGAAATTATCGCAAGAATCAGAAAGGTCTTTGACTTAACACCGGCGGGAATTATCAAGCAACTTGATCTTAAGCGACCGATTTATCGTTCTACCGCTACCTATGGGCATTTTGGGCGGGAGGAGTTTTCGTGGGAAAAGACAGATAAACTGGAAGAATTAAAGTCTTAACTGTATAATCCAGGTACTCTTTAACAATTATTATGGAACCCGGACCACTTACCCTGCATGATTATCTTTATGAATCTAAGATAGAGAATGATTTGCGATATTTGATAGATACTATTGCCCGAATCGGGAAACAAATATCTTACCGAATTAAATCTGTGGAATTGGGAGTTACGGGAACGCAGAATGTTTTTGGAGAAGATCAGAAGACGTTGGATGTGTATACGAATGATTTAGTGAAAAATATTTTAATGAAATCCGGATTGGTTTCTATGTTGGTTTCTGAAGAAGAGGATAAAGCTATTGAGATCAGTGATGAATATTTTGGAAAATATGCCGTTTGTTTTGATCCATTAGATGGATCATCGCTTATTGATGTAAATTTTGCCATTGGTTCAATATTCTCAGTGTATAAAGGGGATTCTGTTTTGGGCAGAACGGGAGATGAGCAGGTGGCGGCTTTGTATATAATGTATGGGCCACGGACAACGTTGGTTCTTACGGTAAAACAGGGAACGCATGAATTTATTTTGAATGACGTGGGAGAATATCATCTTTCCAGAAGGGGGGTGAAGATTGAGAAAGAGGGAAAGATTTTTGGCCCTGGAGATATAAAGGCCTGTAGTATAAATAAAAAATATAATGAGCTGATGCGTTATTGGCTGAAGAATAAATATAAATTAAGATACTCGGGAGGAATGGTACCGGATATAAATCACGTACTCATGAAGGGGAAAGGTTTGTTTACCTATCCTTCTTCCAAGGATAATCCAAATGGAAAACTTCGTGTTCTTTTTGAGTGTCATCCGATGGCTTTACTTGTGGAACAGGCGGGAGGGAAAGCAACCGATGGAACAGGGAAGAGGATTTTGGAAATTGAAAATAAAAAACTAGATCAAAGAACTCCAATATATGTGGGATCGGAGAAGGAGATAGAGAAGGCGGAAGAAATTATGGGATAGGTGGGATTAGTAAGACGCTTCCTCCTGCGTCCCGACTGTGTCGGGACTATGGCGGACACGGTAAGACGCTTGGGATGATAATTTGTAATCTAGCACACTAGTTAGTATGTGGGATAGTATTGTGGGGCACAGTACGCAGTTAAAAAGGTTGGAGCATGATATTCGCAATAACGAAGTTGGTCATGCGTATCTTTTTGTGGGACCGGCGGAAATAGGGAAAACAGTGGTAGCGAAGGCCTTTGCTTCTTATCTTCAGTCCGGATCTCCGGAGAGATCAGAGATTACGGAAGCGATATTAAACAAAAGTCATGTTGATACTCTGATTTTTCCAAATCAGGACGGAGTATTGAAGATAAAACAAATTCGAAGAATTACCGATGCTATGTCACAATCATTTTCCAGTCCATATCATATTTGTATTATTGAAAATGTAGAAAGGATGACGACGGCGGCGGCGAATGGGGTTTTAAAAATTTTAGAAGAACCACCCATGGGAACGGTTTTTATTCTTACAACAGAGAAAGTAAACAAACTTCCTCCTACGCTTGTTTCTAGAACCAGGATGGTTCGTTTTTCTGATATTTCCCGGCAGACATTACTCCAATATTTGGAAGGATTGACAGAGATAGAATTAACAATGAAACAAATCGAGACAATGCTTTCACTTTCAGATGGAAAGATGGGACGGATTTTTCGGTTTGTTCATCAGCCAGATTATTTTGAGGAATACAGAAAGCTGTATGATGATGTTTTACAGTGCCTCCGAAGCGAGGATATTGTAACAAGATTTCGATTTATAGAAGATCTTTTGAAATCGGAGGATGTGGATAGAACTGTTTCTCTTTTCTTTCACTCAATTTCCCACATTGTGCGGATTATGATGAAGGAGCGGGCAGAAAAGAATAATGTTTTGAAAATCAATGAGCTTTATGCCTCAATCGAAAAGGCAAGGAGATTGATATGTGATACAAACGTAAATAAGAAACTGTTGCTAGAAAATTTAATGTTGGCCCTGTAAGGGCTCAGGAACCGTAGGAACTGTAGGATTATTGGGACATTTAAGATG
>DAOVYC010000141.1 GCA_030635805.1 bacterium
AGGCTCACCACTTTGTGAGATGCTTGGGAGGGAGCGGGGAAACATTTTTATCTCCCCCTTTGTGAAGGGGGATTAAGGGGGTGAGTTCTAGTGTGTTAGAGCTTACTGCTTGATAGTAATATTCTGTTTTGTTTAAGCCATTTTTTAGACCTCCCCCCTAAATTGCGATTGTAATAATTTGTTATGCGTGTTATGCTTTTAATTGAAGAATGCATTTTAGCATTTGTTTAATAAGAAGAATTTTATGAATAAGTTATCAAGCTGGATAAAAAAGTCAGGAAATGATATAGCTCCTGTTAATAAGAAGGGTGTTTCAATTTTTAAGGCAAAGCCAAAAAAACAACAGGATCAGCAGAGTCAACAGGCAAGAGGTGGGCAAAGGCGACATGAAAATAAAAAACACAGATATCCGCAAAGACAAAATTTTGATCGTCAGAAAAAAAGGGTAAGTAATTATGCCGAGTCAAAGAATAAACTTAGAATTATTCCCATTGGCGGTCTGGATGAGGTTGGTAAAAATTGTACGTGTATTGAATATGGAAAAGATATTGTGGTGATAGATATGGGAATGCAGTTCCCGGAGGAAGATATGTACGGAGTAGACTATTTGATTCCCGATATTACGTATCTGGAAAATAGGAAAAAAAATATTCGGGGAATCATTGTCACTCACGGGCATATGGATCACATCGGCGCTTTGCGTCATGTTCTTCCTAAACTTAATTTTCCACCGGTTTATGCCACTCGAATGACCCACGGGATTATTGAAAAGACTTTAAGTGAGTTTAAACTGGGAAATAAAGTGGTGTTAAAAAGTATTGATGAGGATAGTGTAGTGAAGCTTGGTTGTTTTGAAGCAAACTTTTTTCAAGTAAATCACTCTATCCCCGATAGTGTCGGGGTTATTTTGAAAACTCCTGTTGGTAATATTGTTCACAGTGGTGATTTTAAGTTTGATTACAACCCGGATATTGGTGAACCGGCAAATTTTTCCAAGATTGCTCAAGCCGGTGGCAGTGGAATAGTGGCGGCCTTGGTAGAATCAACTAATGCTCTAAATCCTCAACAAACAATTTCCGACAAAACCGTGGCTGATTCATTGGAATCTCTAGTGGGGAATACTAAAGGAAGATTGATTATTGCTTCTTTTTCCTCGGTAATCGGAAGAATTGGACAGATAATGAAATTAGCTAATAAAACCGGAAGAAAGGTATTTATCAGTGGTCGAAGCATGGTGCAAAATATAGAGATAGCAGAGAGACTTGGCTATTTACATATTCCAAAAGATACTCTAAGACAAATGAATAGTATAAATACCCTTCCTCCAAATAAGGTTTTAATTTTGACTACCGGATCGCAAGGTGAAGAGATGTCGGCGCTTTCCAGAATGAGCTTGGGAACTCATCAACAAATTCCGATTAAACCCGGTGATACAATAGTTTTATCTAGTTCTCCTATCCCCGGAAATGAGCGTTCTATTGCCACTATCAGCAATAACCTGATTCGCCTGGGAGCAAAGATAATTACAAACCGAGATATGGATGTGCATACATCCGGACACGGTAATCAAAACGATTTGCGTCTGATGTACAGTCTGCTGAAACCAAAATATCTGGTTCCAATTCATGGTGAACTTCATATGCGTCATGCCCATAAGGATTTAGTAGAGGTTCTGGGAATGGACGAAAGAAATATTCCCATTTTGGAAAACGGAGATATCCTGGAAATTGACCATCAGGGAAGAGCTAGAAAATCTAAATCAAAAGTTCCGGCAAACATGATTACAGTAGAAGGAACCAGTAGTGGTGTGAGTGGAAGAGAAATTCAGAATGAGCGGCAAATAATGGCTAATAATGGTGCCTTGATTTGTCTTTTCCGGGTTTATCAGCATAACGGGAATTTGATTGCTGACCCCTCTATAACCTCTCGTGGTTTTGTATACATGGCAGATTCAAAAGCAATTTTGAATGATGCGGTACAGGTAGCTAAAAAAACTTATGTTGATTGGCAAGAGGGTGACAAAAAGAATGATGTGAAAGAGTCAATCCGAAGATCACTCTGTAAATTTATGCAGAAAAAGATACATAAACAGCCGTTGGTAGTACCGGTGATTGTGAAACAGTAGGGCTCGGGATTTGTAGGAACGGTAGGATTATTAGGACGCTTGGGATGGGCTACAATGTCCTAGGTGTTGGGTTGTAGTGGGAAACAATGAGGACATCTGAAAACCAGTTCAGTTTGCAAAATTCTTGATTTAATTCTTAGTATATTTTTAATGTCAAGTGGCTTGTTTAAGCCACTTTTTTATGATTTATTTTATATTTTATACAATGGGACTGACAATAAAGCAATTCTTGACGCTAGACGACTCCTGATATAAAGGTTATGATGCTCGGATTGAAAAAATAAAAATGAAAAACAAAATCGTTATTTGCGTTCTCGCCCTTGTTATGGCTTTGCCAATGCATACTTCTGTAGTGCTGGCGCAGTCATTTCAAAGAAATGTTGTAATTACCGGATATTACTCCCCTATTCCAGATCAAAGGTACTACGTAAGGGGAAGTTTGGAGGCCGATAAGGTTCTCAATGGTAATGGTACCAATGGAGCGAGTGGACGCCCTGTTTTTCAGGGTATGATTGCCGCACCAAAAGATTATCCTTTTGGCACGAAGATATATATCCCGGGACTTGGAGTGGGTACGGTGGCCGATCGTGGCGGAGCAATTATTTCAAATTATAAAGATAATGTTTATTGTAAAGAAGAGGAGAATGACTGTGGTCGCACCGACCGTCTGGATATTTGGATGGGACATGGTGACAGCGGGTTGGCTCGAGCGTTATACCAGATTGGTGTAAAACG
>DAOVYC010000007.1 GCA_030635805.1 bacterium
AATACTGCTTTTAATGTACTCATTTGCTTTGCAAACTCGGCACCCTTTGCAGTAGCGGTAGCAAACAAACCAGCAAGACCACCTACAGCAACAACTAAAGCACCTATACCACTAGAAAGTAAAGCAAGTTTTAAAGCTTTAAATGATTGCACTATACGACCAATGCTCCCAGGCATTACAGCAAATGAATCATTTAAGTTAGAACTTGACTTTGCAACGCTTTTAACGTTTTTATCTAAGTTTTTAACTTGTTTATTGGTTTTATCCAGATCGGTAAGTTTTTCAGTAACCTCTTTGATAATTTTAGCACTTTGTCCGAATTGAGTTTGGAGAGTCTTGGATGAATCGGCGAGACCCTTATGCAGTCTTTCGGTAATTGTGTCGAGTTTTGATTCAATCTCTTTTCTGTTATCCTGATTTCTTTTTTCTGCATCCTGAATAAACTGAAGCATTAATTTTTGACTTGGATCTTCGGCGGGTTTTTTAAGATCGCCCAGCTTTTTAATGACCAGATAAATTCCTATAAGAATAGTGGCGCCGATGATGATGAGAAAGATTTCCATTATAACCAATTTACTGATTTACAATTTACATTCAAAATTACAAGATTACAAGATTACAAAATTACAACTGGCTTACTGCTTACTGCTTGTTGGCTTATTGCCTGATTTGTGTTATAATTATATGAAGGATATGAAAATATAATTAAATTTATGGCTAAAAAAGGGCTTTTTTCCATATTTCTGTACGACTATAAGAAGATTCCGGCTTCTGTGAAAATGGCGTGTTTTAATGTGGCGTTTTTTGCTATCGGTTGGGGGTTTGGAGCCGATCCTTTCTTCTCAATCTTCGTTAAATCAATTACCAGTAACCTACTTTTACTGGGTGTTTTAATGGCAATACTTCCTTTTATAAAACTCCTGCTTACCCTTCCGATAGGAGAACTTGATGGGAAGGTGGATGAGAGGAAGGTGTTGCTGATGGGGAAGGTTTTATATGCCCTGGCGGGAATTGCGTATTTTTTAGCAGGATATTTTTCATCTGTCCCGTTTCTCGTGGGAGCAATTTTTATAAATGGTCTGGCGGGGCCGATGATATTTACCACTTATCAGTCCTATATCCGTCAGCACTCATCCAGGCGAATCTCTTGCCAGGTGTTTGGTTTATATAACGCTTATTTTAGTATTACCTATTGCGGAGCGGCACTTTTATCCGCGGTTGTTGTACCGTTTGTCAAACTTCATTGGTTTTATCTGGCAGTGGTATTCTTTTCCCTTATATCGATTCGACAGGATTTTAAACTTAAAGAAAATCATACCAGGCCAATCAGGAAGGAGCTTTATAAGGTTATGTTTAAGGACAATGTTTACTTAAAGGTGTTTAAGAATTTACGAGAATACGATTTTCATCTTTATTACACTCTCTTTCTTCAATTTATATGGGGGCTTCTTGACTATGTCGGCTTTATTTTTATCCCGATTCTCGCTCTTGTTCATAATCTTTCTCTTTCACAAATTGCTGTTATTTTTGCCCTGACACGTTTTCCTTATATTCTGAGTTTCTTCTTTGCGGAGGTTGCGGACAAGAGGGAGAGGATGGCCATAATGGGAGGAAGTTTGCTGATTACCGCTTGCCTACTTGGAGTTCTCTCTCAAGCCACAGGATTTACGATGATAATCTTAGTTTCGATAGCCATATCCGTTTGCTTAGCGGTATTCAGACCTACGGTGGCGGGTGTTCTTACCAATCTTATTTCACCAAAACAAAGAAGTGAAATTACCGGAGTGCAGGAATTTATTACTAAAGCCGGTCAAATAGTGGGATCGTTACTTTTTGGAATCTTTTCCCAATGGTTCGGTATCGGTTCTACATTTCTTGGTCTTGCCGGAATAATTTTCCTAATAGGGGTTCTCACTTTCTTTATAAAAAATTATCATAAAAAAATAGGTCTTCTTGAAATTATCAACCTTTCTATAAGACATAAAACAGGAAACATAAAACAGGAAACATGTAACACGAAACATGTAACACGAAACATGTAACAGGAAACATGTAACACGAAACATGTAACAGGAAACATGTAACACGAAACAGGGAACAGGGAGCAGGAATCAGGAAGAAGGAATCAGGATTCTAATCTTTAGACTTCTGATGGGGGAGGACTATTTTGATGGTTTTGATGGCGTTTTGATTCATCTCTTCGATAATCAGCTTGGTTTTGCCGATTCTGAGTTTTTCACCGATTTTGGGGAGGTGGCCGATTTTTTGGAGAATCACGTAAGAAACGGTTTTGTGTTCTTCAACTTGAGCCTGAAGGGGGATTTTGGCTTCGCGAAGTTCTTCGATGGTTACACCTCCGTCAACTTCATATGATCTTTCCGACAGTTTTTTTATCCCGGAAGTTTCTATGTCGGATTCGTCGATAATGTCTCCTACAATTTCTTCCAGAACATCCTCCATGGAAACAAGTCCTTCGGTTCCGCCATATTCATCTACAACGATGGCGAGGTGAACATGTTTTTTTTGAAACTCTCTGAAGAGATCACTGATTGGGGCTGAAACAGGCGTAAAGACAGGTTTAATAAGTTTGAGATTCTTTAATTTTTTACTTTTATTATGTTGATTCAGGATGTCTTTCAGAGTTGTAACCCCTATGATGTTATCAATTGTTTCATTGTAAACGGGAATTCTGGTATGGGGACTTTTGGTAATATATTCAAGAGCTTCTTTGATGGTGAGATTGTCGCCTAAAGCGTGGATGTCGGTTCTTGGAATCATAATTTCTTCCACAGTCGTATCGGTAAATTCAAAAATGTTTTTAATGTATTCACTTTCGTGCTTGGTTATTTCTCCGGCTTCATGGGTAAGATCCACCATAGCCTTGAGTTCTTCCTCGGTGGCCAGAGATTCTCCCTTGTGAGGAATAATAGTGCTGAGAACCTGAAAGATGAGAATAAGGGGGGTGAGAATAATACCTAGAAAATATATAAAAGGACCAATAATAAGAGAAAATCTTACGTTATATTTTTGGGCCATAGTTTTAGGCATGATTTCACCAAAAACGAGGATAAGGAGGGTCATTCCTCCGATGGCGATGGAAAGTCCGGCATTGCCGAAATATTTTTCGGCGGTGACAGTAGCCAAAGCGGAAGCGGCAACATTGACCACATTATTTCCAATAAGAATGGTGATGAGGAGTTTAGCGGGATTGCTTTTTAATTTTCCAACGATTCTTGCCCCTTTCCTCCTTCTTTGTACAAGGGTACGAAGTTTTGCCGGGGTAAGCGAAATGAGAGCAGTTTCTGCTCCAGAGAAAATACCGGAAAGAAAAATAAAGAGGATGAGGAGGTAAACTAACGGTAGGGGATCTTCCACGGTTTTTTTGCAAAGGAAATATATCAGGGTAATTTTAGCAATTGATAGCACTATAGGCAATAGCTTATAGCTGGTAGCTGGTAGCTTGTAGCTTGTAGGGGGAACAGGGAACAGGGAGCAGTAACATGGAGTTGGACTTCACGTTTTGAGTATCAAATGCTAGTATGCTGTCGATCTTAATTAATATTATGACCGCTCAAGAATTGCGTCAAAAATATATTGATTTTTTTGTGTCCAAAGGGCACAAGATTATTAAAAGTTCTTCACTGGTTCCGGAAAATGATCCGACGGTTTTATTTACCACAGCGGGGATGCACCCCCTGGTTCCATTTTTAATGGGGGAAAAGCACCCCCTGGGAATGCGTTTGGTTAATTGCCAAAAATGTATTCGGACGGGAGATATTGATGAAGTGGGGAATGATACGCATCTGACGTTTTTTGAAATGCTGGGGAATTGGAGTTTGGGTGATTATTTTAAGAAGGAGGCGATAGAATGGAGTTTTGAATTTTTGACAGGTAAAAAATGGCTTGGGATTCCTCTAGAAAAACTAGCCTTCACGGTTTTTGCCGGTGATGGTGAAATACCAAGAGATGAGGAAGTGGCTGAAATTTGGAAAAGTTTAGGTGTGCCGGAAAAAAGAATTGTTTATTTGGGGAGAAAAGATAATTGGTGGGGACCGGCAGGTCAGACCGGTCCCTGCGGACCGGATAGCGAGATGTTTTATTGGGTTGGTCCTTCGACAGGCTCAGGACAAGTGCCAGAAGTTTTTGATCCGGAGGATAAACGCTGGGTAGAAATTTGGAATGATGTTTTCATGGAATATAATAAACAAGGAGCGGAGGGAGCGGGACGAGCGGAAGGAGCGGAAGGATATGAGTATGTTCCGCTGAAGCAGAAAAATGTGGATACGGGGATGGGACTGGAACGAGTGGTGACTGTTTTACAGGGGAAGAAATCCGTTTACGAAACGGATTTGTTTACCGGGATCTTGAAGAAGATTCGTGAACTGGCTACTGTTGAGGATCATGGTTCGGCAAGCTCACCATCTTTGAGAAAGGCGGAGAGGGTTATTGCCGATCACATTCGTGCGGCTACTTTTATGGCCGGTGATGGCGTGTTGCCGTCCAACCTGGATCAGGGATATATTATGCGGAGATTGTTGAGGAGAGCGATTCGGCAGGGGAAGAAAATGGGGATAGAAAGGGCGTTTACCCATGAGATCACTCAGGTGGTGATAGATGAATTCGGGATGGTTTACGAAGAACTGAAGAATAAAAAAGATAAGATCTTACAAGTGATTTCGAATGAAGAGGAAAGATTTATGAAAACTTTACAACAAGGACTTAAAGAATTTGAAAAGATCACAGGAAATATTCTGGAACACGGAGGGAAGAAACTTTCCGGACGACTGGCTTTTAAGCTTTATGATACTTATGGTTTTCCAATCGAGATGACGGCGGATTTAGCGGAAGAAAGCGGGTTAAAAGTGGATATTGCCGAGTTTGAAGAAGCCTACAGGAAGCATCAGGAGCTTTCCAGACAAGGTTCGGAGAATAAATTTAAGGGAGGGCTTGCCGACGATTCGGAGCAGACCACCGGGTTGCATACTGCCACCCATCTTCTGCATCAGGCTTTACGTGATGTGTTGGGAGACCATGTGACTCAGAAAGGAAGCAATATTACAGAGGAGAGACTTCGATTTGATTTTACTCATCCGGAAAAAATGACGACGGAGCAGATATCCGAAGTGGAAAATATTATTAATAATAAAATTAAGTCTGAATTACCGGTGGCTATGAAAGAAATGACAATGGAAGAAGCGAAGGCGGCGGGGGCTATTGGTCTTTTTGCGGAAAAATATGGAGAAAGGGTAAAAGTTTATAGTATCGGTGATTATTCCAAAGAAATATGCGGTGGTCCGCACGTTGAGAATCTTTCGGAACTGGGGGAATTTAAAATAAAGAAGGAGGAGAGTAGTTCGGCGGGAGTGAGAAGGATTAAGGCGATACTAGTCTAGCTGGTAGCTTGTAGCTGGTAGCTGGTAGTTTGTAATTTAGTAATTTTAGTTTATGGCGGAAGGTAGCGAACAACGCATTTTAGTTCTTGACCTGGGAACGTCTTCGGTACGGGCGCTTATTTGTAATATAAATAATGAAGGAAGTACGGCATTGGGTTTAGGGGCGGAAGTTTTTGATATTACAGAGATGCAGAACGGGATGATTGTGGATATTGCCAAGGTGATTGATCGTTGCCACGGAGCGATTAAAAAAGCGCAAAAACAGGCCGGTAAGGAACCGGAAGTTTGTGTGATTGGATTTGCCGGAGAGTCTATGAAGGGGCAGACGGCGGAAGTGGATTTTCGTCGCCCTCATCCGCGGGAAGAAATTACACTTTCGGAGCTGAAACACATAATTCATCAGGTGCAATGGTCGGCTTTCGATTCCATTCGAAAAAAGTTTGCGGAGGAGACCGGCCATCTGGAGATTGATATCAAACTTATCTCCGCTTCGGTGGAGCATATTACCATAGACGGGCAGTACATAGTGAATCCCCTGGGGTTTAAAGGGAAGGATATGAAGATCAGTGTCTACAACTGTTTTGCACCGATAGTTCACTATGGAGCGATGCAGACCATCGGGGCGGAGCTTCCTTATCCGGTGTTGGATATAGTCGTACAGCCATACGCTCTTTCTCATGCCTTAATGAATAAGGGAGACGAATCTTGCCTGGTGATAGATATAGGGGCGGGAACAACAGATGTGGCTTTGGTGGATGGCGGGCTCAAAGAGACAAAATCATTCGCTATCGGGGGGAGAACTTTTACAAAAAGACTTTCCTACGAGTTAAGTATTTCGTTTGACGAGGCGGAGAAGGTAAAATTCGCCTATGAAGACGGAAAGCTTGATTTGGGCTCAAGTAAGATTGTAAAAGATATTATCAACAGGGATGCGCAGACATGGCTTATGGGTTTGAAAATCTGCCTGAGCGATCTTTCTTCCGATACTATTCCGTCAAATATTTATCTGACGGGTGGCGGAGTGCTTTTGAGAGAACTGGAAGAACTTTTGCGCGGGAAAAAATGGCATCATGACTTACCGTTTACCAATTATCCGACATTTTCTTATTTTACTGCTTCCGATATTTCCGCTTTTCATGATCCCAAAAAACTTCTTCAGGGTCCGGAACATACGGCTTTAGCGGCAATATCTTTGATCAGTAAAGAATTGCTTGGTAAAGACGGACAAGTGGCGAACATCTTAAGAAAGATTGTGCAGGCGAAGAAGTAGGGGGGAAGGAGCGGAGGGAGCGGGACGAGCGGAAAGAGCGGGAGGATTTTAGTATCTCATATAATTCTAGCACTGGACCCTCAATCAAGTTGAGGGTGGTTATTCCCATCCTCTTGGAGAAGAGGATCCAGGACTTGTAATTCTTTAGTACTTCATATTGTCTTTATAAAAGTCCGGATCGATGGTGCGTTCAAAACAGACGTGTCCTTTGACGTGGGTCCAGTTTTGATTAAAAGGATCACGGAGATCTTTAGGGTAACGATTCATGAGTCTTTTATTCTTGATTTCGAAGCTTTCCGTTTTGAATTCGGCACAAAGCTTAAAACTCAATTTATCGATAATTTCATAGGTATATTCTTCTTCTGTTTCCGGATCAAGCGGAGTCATGAAGCCACTAATATTATTTTCTAACGTGTTCAGAGATTCCGGAAGAACATCTTTGTTCCGCCAATATTCTATAATCTCGTTTTGAACCCGCTGAAGATCTTCTGTTCTCTGGTCGTCCAGACGAACCTCTCTCTGCTGCATGGGTGATCCGACCATGAAAAAGCCGATAATTATGCTTATTACCACAAAAAGGGAAGCTATGAGGCAAAATAGTTTATTTTTTTTAGTTTCCAGTGTCTTGGTCCCCAATTCCCATAAATAATATCCAAAAATTGTTCCCGTAAAGACAAGAATGGTAATTAGTTTAAATAGAAATTTTAAGGTTATTTCGCCACTATAAAAATTGAATACCAAAACAATAAGGTCAATTATGATAGTGAGAGCGGCAATAAAAAGGGTAAGGTAAATAAGCCATTTTCGTATACCGATCTCCTTTTTTTCCGGCGTTTTTCTGATACTGTTTCCGATTAATCTGGAAGTGAGGATATAAACGGGAAAAGAAATAATCAAAGAAGAACTGGCCAAACGAATAACATCCAGAATACCCCGATAGTAAAAATCGAGAGAATCCGGCAGAGCGAGATTTATATACTGAAAAATCAGGGTAATTCCGTAAATTACACTGATATACAAGGTAACGATCATGAGGAGGTGCAGGAAGACGTCTTTGGGGGTGGTAGAGGTTTTGCGCATGGGAGATTATAATTTTATAATGGCGGAGAGGGGGGGATTCGAACCCCCGCGGGGACATACATCCCCCTACAGGTTTAGCAAACCCGCCTCTTCAGCCACTTGAGTACCTCTCCATGGGTTGCCTTGGAAGTATAGAAACTTCATATGGGGTTGTCTAGGGAAGTTTAGGTATTGCATCTAATTCTGATCTTCATTATTATGATGATGAGGATTCTGGTGTTGTATATTTTTTTTGTTCAAGAAATTTAGAAAGAGAAGATGAGAGGAAAGAGCTGGTAGAAGGTGTTAATTAGCTTACTGTTTAAAAAAATTGTTCAATGGGTAATCCGAATATCAGATTATTCTACGGACTGAATCAGCTTGAGTGTATGCGAGAGCTACAGCACTGGAAAAGTGCATTTGTAGCCAAATACGGGGATTTTGATGTGGAAAATATGGATGGGAAGGAAATTGGTGCGGATCGTATTATCCAGTGTTGCGATACTCACCCGTTTATGGGAAAAAAACGACTGGTTATTGTGCGGGATTTTCTGCCGGAAGTTACCAAGAAAGCGGTAAGCGATCAGCAGGAAGATGAAGAAGCGGAGGGGGTGAATTATGATGTGTTGCTGACTTATCTGGAGAACTTTCCGGATACTTGCGTGCTGGTGTTCGTTAGTGCAAAGCCGGATAAACGGACGAAATTGTTTAAAAAGCTTTCCGAGATAGCTCAGGTACATGAATTTAAGGAAGCAAAGGGGGTTTTCTTTGCAAGATGGGTTATACAGGAAGCAAAGAGGCTTGGAGGTGTCCTGGAGCCGCGCGTAGCGGAGTATTTTTCTATGCATACGGGTGAGGACATGTGGAAGGCGGCAACGGAGCTGGAAAAGCTTGTTTTGCATACAGATAAACCGATAACTATTGAGGATATTGATTATGTGGTGAGCAGTAGTGCTCAGGTGAAGATTTTTGCCTTTGTGGATGCGCTTGGGTATCAGGATACGGCTAGAGCGATCAAGTATTTTCATCAACTTATTGATAGTGGGGAAAATGTGTTTATGGTTTTTAATATGATCGTTCGTCAGTTTCGTCTTCTTCTGCAAATCCGGGCCTTGATGGATAATAACGTGGAACGAAAAGTTATGATGTCTCGGCTTCGTCTGGCGCCATTTCAGGTTTCTACGTTGGTTAAACAAGCGGAGAGATTTGATTTACAAAGTCTTAAAATAACTTATCGGGAGCTTTTACAGATAGACATAGGAATAAAAACGGGGATAATTTCCGCATCGGGAGATAAACAGGATATGTTTATGCTGATTTTGGAAAGGTTTTTTGTGGAGAATACGGTGTAATCTAGCTTGTAGCTTGTAGGGGTGGAGTTTTTGCTGGGGACCAACTTTTGGGGACCAACTGCATTCTTTGTTCTTTTTTGGTGTCAAAAAAGAACCAAAAAACCATTGGGGTTCACTAAACTTCTAGCTGACGTTGTGCTATTTACACATACTCAGAAGCGAGTTCACCCCAAACCCCGGGCCTTTTGTAATTTCTGAACATTTGAAAAATGTCTTCTAGTTTTCAGCAGGGGCTTGCAGAGCACAAGTTACCCCTCTCTTATAAAGAGAGGGAAGTCAAGCGAAGCGAGACAGGGTGAGTTGGTAGCCCTGGTCTATCAGGTTAATCCCTTAATCAAGAAAATCAGGGTTCAGACAATTGTTCCCTTTGACTGTGTTTTTAGTTTTGTATAAAATTTTTGTACGAAAATTAATAAGATATTTATGATCACTAAAGTAGTACTTGTAATATTTATTTATTCAGTCAAGTCTAAAAAATGTCTTTAAATAGCGCATTATTTTGAAATGTAGTTTTTTTTTAAATAAATTTATGTAAAGTGTTTGTATTATTTTTTTGTACGTATAAAATATGTATACGTTTTTTAAAGAACGATGCTAAAAGCTTTTTTTAGTTCAAATACGCGCATTAAGTTGCTCAAAACTTTTCTTTTGGATTTGAAGGGGGAGTTTTTTATCAGAGAGCTCACCAGAATGCTTAACGAGCAGATTAATTCTGTTCGTCGGGAGTTAAATAACCTGAAAAAAGTCGGTCTTTTGAAGTGTCGTTCAAGAAACAGAAAGAAATATTATTATATTAATCCTAATTTTCTGATTCTTCCGGAGCTTACAGCTATTGTTCGTAAATGTACCGATATTAAAAAAGAGATTGTAAAAAAGTTAGCCAAAGTCGGTCAGGTTAATTTTCTGGTATTTAGCGGTCAATTTCTGGAAAAACCAAAAGCATCAAATTCCATAGATATGTTTGTTGTTGGCGATCTTGATGTAGAAGAGGTAGAGCAATGTGTTACTCTTGATTTTGATAATTTGAAGAATTTGCGAATTGCGGTGATGAAAAAAGATGATTTTTTGTATCGGTTAAAGCTTAATGATAAATTTATTATTGACATGCTTAAAGATCAGGATAATATTGTTGCCGTTAATAAGCTGAGAGTTTTATTGTAAATAAAATTTAGGCTTAGAGATAAGATTTTCGAGTGTTTCGGATTTTTTTATATTATTTATTGGCTCCTCCTAACTATTCTACCATGTCAGTTGTTGCAGAATTTTCAGCTCAATGTAAAAAAAGTGTTCCAAATTTAAAAACAGGTTTGACGGTTCGTGTTCATCAAAAGATTCAAGAAGGTGAAAAGACACGTATTCAGATTTTTGAAGGTCTTATAATACGTATTAGCCCAGGAAGCGGAGCTGATGCTACGTTTATGGTACGAAAGATTGTGGATGGGATTGGGGTGGAAAAGGTTTTTCCGTTATATTCAACAAATATTGCTAAGATTGAGGTAAAAAAGGCGTCCCGAGTTCGAAGAAGTAAACTTTATTACATGAGAAAAAGACAAGGTAAACGAGCGAATCTTAAAGGGAGCGGGATTGATTTATCTCAATTTCAGGTGGAGGAGGAGGAACAAGCAGTAAGCAGTAAGCTTGTAAGCAGTAAGCAGGAGGAAGAGGAAAAGGTGGAAACCCCTGAAACTCCGGAAACTCCGGAAGCTCCTGAAGCTCCTGAAGCCCCCGAGACTCCTAAGGCTCCGGAAGCTCCTGAAGCTCCTGAAGCCCCCGAGACTCCGGAAACTCCGGAAACTTCTGAGACTCAAAATGAGGAGAAGGAATAATGAAGAAGGAAGAAGGAATTAGGAAGGCGTTCGAAGGAACGTCTTTTTGAAATCCAATAGGGCAAAGTTTACCTCCAAGAAATTAATATT
>DAOVYC010000027.1 GCA_030635805.1 bacterium
AAGCGGAGGCGGAATTTGCCGGGGATTTGATCGATCTCCGTAAGGAGGCGGGCAAAGTCTTCCTGTTCATTTTTTTGGATTTCTTCATCGTAAATATCGTTGGTTCGTCCGTAAGAATTTACGTTTTGACCGAGGAGAGTAATTTCTTTGTAACCGTTTTTAACGAGTTGTTTTACTTCGTTGATGATGCTACTCATGGTTCTGGAAATTTCCCGACCGCGAGCGTAAGGAACGATGCAATAGGTGCAGAATTTATTACAACCATTCATGATGGGGACAAAGGCGCGGAAGGATTCCTGGTAACTTGGTTTAATTTCAAAGTAGCTAATAGGGCTTTGATCGTTGTCTTTTGTTTCGAATTCGTTTTCGAGAAGGGAGGGGAGTTTTTCTACATCTTCAATACGAAAGGTGAAGTCGAGTCCCTTGAGTTTCTTGAGAAGCTTATCTTTTTTTTCGCTATTTTGATTACTTGTGGTTCTGGTCATACAGCCGGTAAGGCCTATTTGGATACTCTTCTTCTTCAGTTTTACGAGGTCGTGAAAATGACCGATGACCTTGTCTTCAGCTTTTTGTTTTACGGAGCAAGTAACAAAGATAACCAGATCGGCTTTGTTAAGATTATCCGTTTCCTTGTGTTTGGCATTTTGCAATACAGCCCGAATTCGATCGGCGTCGGAATAGCTCATTTGACAGCCGTGGATTTGTAAGTTGAATTTCACTGGTAAGCGGTAAGCAGTAAGCCAATAAGTTGGTAAGCTTAAGAGGGCTCTAGTGTAAGGGGGGAAGAGGTGTTTTGCAACAAATATACGTGGTCAAATTGACCACGTAGAGACATGCCGCGGCATGTCTCTACGGTGATTGAATAATCACTGTATAATTTAATGTCTGCTTCTCTTGTTTTTGATAACAACAAAAACTCTGGTGTAGACCGGCTTGAAAAACATGCGCCAGAGACCCCAGGAGGCGACAAAGAGGAGGGGAACAATGAGGAAGGTCCAGGTGTGGCCAAAGAGGTGAACTTTGACAAAAAGGTTATAAAGAAAGTGAATGAAAGTAGCCAGGAAGAAGCCTTCGAGAATGACTATGCCGGGGTGTTCATCATGATAGCCATGTTTTTTACCAGGAAGAATTGATCGGCGAGTAGCGTGAAAGGTGGCCGCTTTTTTGAGAGTATGTCTCATGTCGTGCCAGATTTTTTTCTTCTTTAATTCCTCGGTAATATACGGGGAAAGGTAAGCCTTGGCATAATAAAAGCCAAAAATACCGGTAAAGATAGTGTGCCCGAGCATGGTGCCCAGGGAACGAATAGTGAATATCGAAAGAAAATCGCTATTGTATCCTAAACTTTGAGCGGCAATGTAAAAATAATAAATATTTTCAGCAAAGGCAAAACCCAGGGCAACAGAGGCGGCATAAACTATGCCATCCACCACCTGATTAAATTCGATTTTATAGTGCTCGATTACACCGACGGTAGAAAAAGCTTTTACTAATTCTTCAATAATGGAAACAAAAGCTAAAAATACAAGAGAGAAGACAATGGGATTGACCATGTTGGTCTGAAGAGACTGTATGAAATTATATTCCGGGAAGTTTTTAAAAATAAACTGTAATCCAAAGATTGGGATTGTAGAAATAACACCCAAAACACCCGCAGTTATCATGGCTTTAGGGGGTTCAAGTTCTTTTCTGTCCAGCCATCTATAAAGGAAAAACCAGAAGATAGCGGGGAGCAGAGCAAGAAAGCTTGCGATTATCATAACAGAGAGTTTGTCCATATGAGTTCAGTAATATCTGTTTATTTTAGCATAAATGAGCCTTATTTGCAATAATGAGGGCTTCAATTGTCAGAATGCTAGAAATACCAGAGAGTCAGAATCCAGCCGGCGGTGAGAGGAATTATGATATTGTCGTCGATTTCCAGATTTCCGATTTTTAGTCGTAAAGATTCTACAAATATAGCTCCGGCGGAGGCGAAGAAAGCGGGCCAGAAGCTGACAAAGAAACTGGCAACGGCAAGAGAAAAGAAAAAGCCAACTAGAGAGCCTTCTATAGTTTTTTTGGGATTTAGAGGGTTTTCTATTTCTCCGAAATATCGGCCAACGATATTTGTGACCGAATCACCAATGGCAAGAATGGCAATGGCGGTAAGAGCGATTTGCTGAGGAAAAAGAATGAGGGACAAAAAAATTCCGAGAATGAGAAAGAAAGAACCTTTCCCGGGAAAATTGAGACGATCCTTTTTTCTTTCAAAGAAAGAGAGAAGAGGAGTAATCACCGGAATTTTATCCGGATATTTTTTGTAGGCGATTAAAAGGAAAAGACCGCCGAAGAAGATACAGCCAATATCCCGAATGTTAATCAGATTGGTTTGAATGCCGATTATGGCTGCAGAACCGATGATAATATGAGCTACTTGTCTGCGGAGTTCGAAATGAATATTCATTATTTTTTTTGAGAATTTTCTTTTTTCTTCCAGCCAAACGAATATTTCTCCGCTGGCTAATCCAACGACTATTCCTCCAAGAACATCACTCAAAAAGTGGGCACCGACGTAAATTCGCGAAAAGGCGATTAGAAAAGCGATTGCGCCCAGGACGGGAACTAATTTTTTGTAAGTTAAGAGAAGAATGGGAATAACGGAAAACATCAGGGCGGTATGCATACTGGGAAAGCCGGGAGAAGTTTCCTGGGTGAGCATAATAATTTCCGGTCTTCCGGAAAGAAAAAATATTTTTAAAGTATGCGTTAAAAGTAGGGCAAGAGCAATGCTTCCCCAGAGAGGAAAAATCTTGGTTCTGTGTTTTTCTGATGCTAAAAAGGGGATAAATAAAAGAACAAATAAAATCCAGATTACTTCCAGTTGAGTTATTATAACCATAATGACATTCATCTTTTCTGTTCGAAAACCGGTTATATACGAGGTGATTGAATTGTTAAAATGAAGACTGATGATAGTGAGAATCACCACCAGAACTAGATGTCGATATCTGATGAGAGTGGGTTTCATGAACTAATTTACAATTTACAATTTACTCTTCGAGCCTGAGCCTGAGCTCACCTCATCATTCGACCCTGAGCTCATGACCGAAGGGGAGCCGAAGGCAGTTTACATTCAAGGTTCAAGATGCAAGGATCAATTAAGAATTGCGAATCAGGAATCGGGGACTGATTTGTCGGGTGGAATGTGATAGTGATTAAACATAAATTCTGCAATTTTTTTAAATAATGGTGCGGCCTCTATGGCTCCCCAGGGAGATTTGCGGGGACGATTGATTTTGATTAGAATTGTGAATTGAGGATCGTTAATTGGTCCGTATCCACCGAATGAAGCGATGGTGGAGCCATCTCCTTTTTCATATACACCACCCGTGGCAATTTGCGAAGTACCGGTTTTTCCCGCTACATAGTGTTTCTCTATCATGGCAGGATTTGCTACACCCGTTTCCACCGAATTAACAAGCATGGCGGTCATAATTTTTGAAGTGCTGTCACTTATTACTCTGCGGATTATTTGAGGTTTCGTTTCCGATATTTTTCCGTCTGCCGAAATGATCGTATCTACGATATAGGGTTGCATAAGAATACCACCGTTGGCGATGGCAGAAAGAGCGTTTACCATTTGCAAAGGAGTGGCGGCTATACCCTGTCCAAAAGCTTTGGTGATTAAATCTGATTCGGAAAGCCAGCGTCTGTGATAAGTAAGTTTGCCCTTTTCCTCATCGGAGAGTTCTATATTTGTTCGTTCACCAAATCCAAAATTGCTTAAATATTCGTAAAGAGTGGATGGTCCCAGTTTTTTGGCTACGAATGCCATTCCGGTATTTAAAGAAAGAGAAAGTACTTCCTTCATGGTTACGCTTCCATAATATTTATGGTTGGAGTTATGAATTGTGTAGTCACCATTATCCACTTCCAAGGGGCCGGTATCGCGATAGATTGTGTTTGGATTAACTTCTTTCGCATCTATGGCGGTGGCCATAGCCATGGCCTTAAATACAGATCCCGGTTCATAAATATCCGATACTATAGGATTTCTGTAAGCCCGAATTCCAACTTTATTTTTATAAGTAAACCATTTTTCGTTTTTCTTAAAAATTTCTATTCGATATCCCGGGTTATAGTACAAGAAGTATCTTGATCCTTCCTTGTTCTTTTGTTCGTAAACATTTTTTAAATCTTCCTGATTTAGATAAATCTCCTCTTGTTCGTAAACTTCCCCGTATTTATTGGGGTTATATCCCGGGAAGGTGGCCATAGCTATAATTTTCCCAGTCTTTGGCTCCTGAATAACAATCTCTCCACTGGCTGCGTTAGATTCGAGAACCTGTTTTTTTAAAAATTTTTCTATAGTGTTCTGAATGACATGATCAATGGTGAGTACGATGTCGGAACCATTTTCCGCCTCCTCAATTATAGTAGATGATCTTGAGGCGAGGGTGCGTCCACTTACATCTACATCAGCGTGGATAACACCTGTTTTTCCTCGTAAGGTATCGTCCATACTTTTTTCTATTCCGTAGACAGCGCGGTTTTCATGATCGATAAATCCAAGAACCTGAGAAGCGTAGTAGTTTTCGCCATCTTGTTCCGAATAATTTCGCCAATGTTCCTTAATAAATCCGAGACCCTTGATAGAAAGTTTTTTTATTGCCTCTGCTGTTTCAAAATCTATTTTATTTTGAATTTTTACGTATCGATTTGGTCTTTTTGTCAGACTGAATTCCAGATTATCTAGTGAATATTCCGATAGGTACGGCAAGAGTCTTTCCGCTGATTCCCGCGGGTTTATTATTTCCAGGGGATTGGCGTAGATGTAGTCTTCTTTAGTATATATACCGGAAAGGCGAAGATCCTGAACAGTCAGTAAAATTTCTTTTAATAGTCCTATTTTGAGAAGGACAAAATCTCTTTCTTTTTTGGCGATTTTGGTGGTAATTTTAGCGGTGAAAATATTTTTTAATTCTTCTTCCGAAAGTGTTTCCTCTTCATCTTTTGCTCCATCTTTGGACGTTTTTCCGATGAGTTGTGTTTCAAGTTTTGTTTGAAGACATCTTTCATTTTCACCACAGGCCTTGTGCTGATTTTTTGCCGCCTCAAAGAGAAGTGGGGCAATTTTTTTTGCCACATCATCAGGATTTTCTATAAGGAGAGGGTCGGCAAATAGGAGATTAAGAGATACATTACTTACGAGCTCGAAAAATTTTCCCGACTCACCTTCTTTCAAAAGAATTCGACCTCTTTTAGCCTGAATAATCTTGTTTGTGATTCTCTGCTTGGCATAACTGCTATAAGTATCGTATTCCAGTATTTGGAGCTGGAATAGCCTTCCGGCTATTATTATAAAGAAAATAACAAAAAACCATTTTAGAATAGTAATGCGATTGGTATTGATGGTTTTGGTTATTTTTCGCATAAATTAGAACATGGAAAATGGAAGGTATAATGTGGAATAAACTTGGTTCCTGAGCGGGCTGTCTTATAGTATAGTGTCGAAGCTTTATCTGCAATAAACATGACTGATTTTCACTCCTATGTATCGTTTGATCTGGAAACCACAGGAATAGACCCTTTACAGGATAAAATAATAGAGGTGGGAGCGGTGAAGGTTATTGGTGGGGAGGTAAAGGAAACATACAGTACCTTCCTGACCCTTGATAAGCCTCTTGATCCGATCGTTTCCATAATTACCGGTATTCATGATGAGGATCTGATTGGCTCACCATCCTTTTTGCAAATTCAGGAAGATATTAAAAGTTTTATAGGTGATTTTCCGATATTAGGGCATAACGTTATTTTTGATCTGAGTTTTTTACAAACCTATGGTTTGGAGTTTAAAAATCCGATTTGGGATACGAGTGTTCTTTCTGCAATTCTTTTCCCTGAAACCAGGTCACATAGTTTGGAGGTTTTAAGTCAGAAGTTTAAAATAGAGCACGAGGCACATCGTGCCCTTGGTGATGCCAAAGCTACTTCCGATCTCTGGCTCAGTCTTCTTAAAGAGGTTTCTATTCTTGAGATAGATAAAAGGAAAGTGCTGGATGAATTTTGTTTGAAAAGCGAATGGGGGATGAAAAATATTTGGCAGGGTGTTGAGGCTGATAAGTCTTATTCTTCCTTATTAACCTCATTCACCGGGGGTATCGAACTGTCTGATGAGATACAGATTTCTATTGACGACAAAGCTCTTTGCCTGGACTGTTTCGGGGTTGATAGGAAGCAGGTAACTGTTTCCGCGCTGAATAATATTTTAAAAAATCATAAAAAATGTCTTTTAATTGGGGCTTATTATTTTTTCCAAGATTCAGTTTTAAGTCAATTTGAGGGAAGTCCTTATCTGGACAAACCTGAATCATATTTGGATTGGGGGAAGTTTAATAATTTTATTAAGAAGGATTTATTTACCGATGGGGAGATTGTGTTTATCTGTAAGGTTTTGCGTAGTTTTAATGAAGGAGATCTTGTACATCGGGGAAAACTTTCGTTGATGCCACAGGATTTTGATTATTGGGATCAGGTTTCTTGTACGAGAGAGAGTGGTTTATACGTGAAAATTTTGAAATCGGTTCTAGAATCAAATCTTTTGGGAATGTCTCAATATGGTTTTTTTCAACACATACAACACGATCCAAATTTTTTGAATGATTATGATTATGTTGTTTTTCTTGATGGTCAGCTATTGGAACAAAATCTTATTAATTCTTTTGGGGATTCTCTTGATTCCAGAAAAGCAGAGGGTGAGAAAAGAGAGTTTCTGAAAAGAATGCAGTCGTGGATATCTGCTTCTGTTCCGGATTCTCCTTACCCACAGTCGATAATGCTTAATGAAACACTAAAGAATGATACTTACGAACAGCTTAAAAAGGATGTTAGCAATGTTGGATCTTCTGTTCTTAAAGCCTTTTTTGAAGATAGTGAGGATTATGTATCTTGGGTAAAAATTGATCCAAAAGGATTTTTTGTTGTTCATGTTGACCCCATTAAAGTGGAGACAATTTTCAGGGAGACAGTTCTGGATAAAATTTCGCATTTGTTTGTAAATGATAGAGGATTTTGTACCAGGTGTATTGGATTTGAAGGGCAACATAGAAATATTGTATCGAATGAGTTTTGTTCGAACTTTTCCGTTATTCTTCCGGCGATTGAAGAAATAGTTGGAACGAAAAAAGAAGGCGATACTTCTGCTCAAATTGAGTACTTTTCCAATACCCTTCTTTCCACCAAGGGGCGTTGCGCTTTTGTCTTTAGTTCACGACGGGTTCTGCAGAAATTTTTTGTGGCACTTCAGCCCTGGTTGGTGAAAAATAATATTCCTTACGTTGTGGAGGGAGTAACGGGTGGTAGGGGTAAAATGCTGGAAGTGTATGAAAAGAATTTTAAAGCGGAGAGAGTAGTATTTTTTTGCACACATAGATTTTTGCCGTTGTTTCAGCGAGAAGATTTACAATTTCATAATCTCTTTTTTCAATCTCTACCATTTGATCCATTTGGAGACCCGGTAATTCAGGCTCGAAATAATAGTTTTAAAAATGGATTTATGGAATATTTTTTACCTAAAGCTCTTCAGAATTTTGGAGTACTTTTTGAGAAGATGGCCTTGGATGATAAAGAAAAAAAAGTGTTTTTGATGGATAGGAGATTGCATGAGAAATCTTATGCGGAAGAGTTTCTGAA
>DAOVYC010000160.1 GCA_030635805.1 bacterium
AAAAACCCGTTTCTTATTTTACAGTTAAAAGAGGTTTGAAAATGTGAGGGCAGGATATCGGATAGGTAAAGAATTGTCAATAATTAATAATTAAGATGCGACCCCAATTTCAATTTCATAAATTGCACAAGAAACTGTGCAGCATGCACAGAAAAATGTGCACGCCAAGTAATTTTTAGTGACCTAACTCAGCCTCCGCTTTATTAGATCCTCCAGAAAATCAACTTTCTTATCCGATCCGTTATTAAGTATGTGTCTGAAACCATCCGTATAACAAGGAGTTACGAATATACTCGGAAGATCTTCTTTTTAAAGTTCCAATTCGTTTTGGAAAAAATTCAAGAAAACAGTTCTGGCATGAAAATTGTAGTATTAACTTATTTTGTTATCACAAGAAAAAGCCAAACCAGCCGAAAGGCAGGGACGGAAAGCCACGGGTTTTAAATAAGACAGCCGGGTTGCCTTGATAAAGAAGGTGATTCGACTTTTTTTATTTGCATCAACCGACCTCTGAATAGGAAAATATTATGCCGAAATATAAGAAAGTGAACATACTCTTAATAGTTGCTTTAATACCGTTTCTTATCTCATTTTTTATGTTTTTTAAGGGCACAGAAGCAGGAGAGAAAAAAGAAAAGACCTTTTCGGTTAAAATCATTGATGCAAACAACACGCCCAATATCATGAAGGCAATTTGCCAAGATCTAAGAGATAATCGCATTGTTATGAGGTAGAGTGATAAATGAATAAGAATACACAGGATACAGTTCTTGTAGTTGATGATGAAAAAGGTATTCGCCAATCATTCAACATGCTTTTAAAAGGTGAATATAATGTTCTGCTTGCAGGTACAGGGCAAGAATCTATTGAAGTCTTTACGAAAAAACCTGTCGATTTGGTCCTTCTTGATATCCTCTTGCCGGATACCAATGGCATCGAATTGCTCCAGAAATTTAAAGAAACAGATTCCAATGTAGAAATTATCATGGTGACTGCTGTCAAGGAAATAAAAACAGCTGTGAAGGCCATTAAACTGGGTGCTTACGAATACATCATGAAGCCCTTTGATGTTAATGAAGTGTTGACATTGATTAAAAGGGCTTTGGAAAAGCGAAAACTTGTTAAAAAAGTTGTATATCTAAGTTCAGAGCTGGAAAGATATCATTCTTTCGAAAAGATAGTTGGTCAAGACAAAAAAATGAAAAAGATTTTTGAGCTAATATCAATTATTGCTCAAAGTGACGGGGCAGTTCTTATACAAGGAGAGAGCGGGACCGGCAAAGAATTGGTTGCCAGAGCTATACATAACCGAGGACCGAGGAGCGAGCATCCCTTCATTCCTATTAATTGCGCTGCTATTCCATTAGCACTGATGGAGAGTGAGTTGTTCGGATATAACAAAGGTGCTTTTACTAGTGCCACAAGTACACGTATCGGCAAACTGGAAATTGCCGAAAAGGGAACGGTTTTTTTAGATGATATCGATTCTCTTGATATTAATATGCAGGGAAAACTCCTTAGAATTATTCAAGAGAAAGAATTTGAAAGGTTGGGGAGTAACAAGGTTATTAAAGCTGACCTTCGTTTTATTGCGGCTTCAAACAAGAATATTAACGAGATGATTTCTAACGGAGAATTTCGGCAGGACCTATTTTATCGTCTAAATGTTCTTCCCGTAAAAATACCTCCTTTAAGAGAGAGAAGAGGCGATATTCAGTTGTTGCTGGATCATTTTATTGGGCTGCATGCCGAAAAGTCAGGAAAACTTCCGAAAAAAATATCCGAAAAAGCACTTCAATTTCTAAAGGCTTATGATTGGCCAGGAAACGTAAGAGAACTCCAAAATTTAGTAGAAAGACTGCTCACAATAACAAAGAGTCAAATAATACATATCGAAGATATTTCTTACTTTAATGTGCCTAAAGGACAAATTAAAGGAATGACCCTCAAAGATGCCGTAAGAGAATTTGAAAAACAATATATTTCTGAAGTTCTTGAAAGTGTTAATGGGAATAGAAATAATGCGGCCGAGTTATTAGGAATACACCGGAATACTCTTTTGGCCAAAACTAGTGAGTTAAACCTGAATAATAAAAAAATATAGCATATCTCCGATTTTTTTCGTTGGCAAAGGTTTCAGGAAACCCATCGATTGCGAAAACAAACGAGACCATTAATATAGACGAATAAGGGCAGCACCTTCACTGTCATTCTACCAATCAAGGGGAAAATGGCCATTTAAGGCCTTATCTAACGCCAAATTTGAATATTTTATACATTATCTCAATATGTTGCTGTGGCCCGGCCCTCATTCCCTTTCCGCTTAGATCGCTGAAAGTCTAAACGTAACGGCAAAAACCATTGGTTTATACCTGAGCCCCATTTTGTCGCTTTTGGAGGTGTCAAATCGGCATCTCAAATCTTCCAGCTCGGCTTCGTCAACTCAATCATAAAATCTTTTAAAATACTGGATCACGATTTATTCTGTATCCGGCCATTCAAGATCGTAGCTGACACTTCGACCTCCGCCGGGGTTCTGTTTCAACACATGTTTTTCAACCA
>DAOVYC010000120.1 GCA_030635805.1 bacterium
AAACCAAAACCCATACCATAGGAGGTGAAAATGGGACAAGATTTTGAAAAGGAGGAAGAAAGAGCTGCTAAGATAGCCGGAATGGTTATCAAAGAGCTCGGGTTAGATCAACCCGTTGCTAAGCAACAAGATCTTTTCGATCATCATTTTGATGAATATCTATCATTTCATCGTGACAAAATAGTAGATCTTATTGAAAAGCAAACCGCCGAAGACAAATTGTTTTTAGCCGGTCACTGCAACAAGGTCCATATAAGCCTAGCAATTAATGATCTTACAGGGGAAGAGGGAAAAATCATTATCATGAAAATGATTTTGGCTGTTCTCTGGAGAAAGATAAGAGAGCAGATTTGGGAAAAGAAATGGACCTAAAAAAGTTAGGGTAATGACAAGACCCACGCCCCTCCGCCTTACGCGGAGGGGTAATTTTTTGTTACGAGTTTTCAGTCGATAAGCTACTAGTCACCAGCTTTCGATTATACTATAGTACTCCCGCAACCTACAGTTTTTGATTTTTTATTTTTTATATTTTATTTTTTTAAAGACGTATGTCATTAAAGATTGGCATTACCGGCCTTCCTAACGTTGGAAAATCAACTTTATTCAACGCCCTTACTCGCTCCAAAGGAGCGGATGCGCAGAATTATCCTTTTTGTACCATTGATCCCAACGTCGGCATTGTCGAAGTACCGGATGATCGGCTATACAAACTCGCCGAAATCGTCGATCCCAAAAAAATTGTGCCTGCCGTTTGCGAATTTGTAGATATTGCCGGCTTGGTGAAAGGTGCCTCGGAAGGGGAGGGGCTCGGAAACAAGTTCCTCGCCAACATTCGCGAGTGCGATGCTATTCTGCAGGTCGTTCGCTGCTTCGAAGACACTAACATTCACCATGTTGCCGGTCAGATCAATCCCAAAGAAGACATCGAAATTATCAACACCGAACTTATCCTCGCTGATCTTCAAACCATCGAAAAAGCAATTGATCGTCTTACCAAAGAATCCAAAGCCGGAGACAAGAAAGTCAAAGCTGATCTGGGATTCGCCCAAACTCTCAAGGCTTGGTTGGACGAAGGCAAGATCGTCAGCGAGATGGATATTCCGGATGAATTCAAAGACACTCTCAAAGAATTTCAGCTTCTTACCAAAAAGCCGTTTCTATACACGGCTAACATTAATGAAGATCAAATCTTGAACACCGGTATAGACGAGCTTCGCACCCTCATGGGGCTGGATTCCAACGCCAGGGTCGTTCCCATGTCCGCCAAGATAGAGGAAGACTTAATGGATTTTTCGTTAGCGGAAGCGCGGGAGTATCTGCAGGAAATGGGTATCAAAGAGTCCACTCTCAATCAGCTTATTCGACAGGCTTACGATATTCTCGGCTTACAAACTTTTTTCACCGCCGGACCAAAAGAGGCCAGGGCCTGGACTATTCACAAAGGGGCTACCGCTCCTCAGTCCGCCGGTGTGATTCACACCGATTTCGAAAAAGGATTTATCCGCGCCGAAGTTATCACTTATTCAGATTACATTGAATGCGACGGGGAATCCGGCGCTCGCGAAAAAGGCAAACTCCGTTCCGAAGGCAAGGAGTACATCATGAAGGATGGTGACGTCGTTCATTTTCTTTTCAATAACTAAATATTCAAAATTACAAGATTAGAAAATTACAAGATTAGCTTAATGACTAGTGTTAAGTAGATATTTTTCGAATTTAGATAACTGTTTAGATATCGATATAATTTTTGTTCGTAGCTCATAAAATACATCATCAGGAAGATAGCCAATTCCATTAGCTATTATCAATATTGCTCGTACTTCACCCGCAGAGGCTTTTGCGATGTTTATAAATCTTGAAAATTCTTTATTTGTTTTTCTTTCAAACCCCTCAGAGATATTTAGAGGCATTGATAATGAAGCTCGACGAAGTTGATCTTTAAAACAAAAATCTCGACTAAAACGTTCCTCAGATATTTTATATATAGTAACGACAAATTGTTTACAGTCCTGCCAGATTGGTAATTCTTCGAATGATCTATATTGCATAATTTTCTGATAGTTAATTTTGTAATTTTCTAATCTTGAATCTTGTAATTTTTCCCATCACTCACATATTCAATTGTTCCGTTATCTTTCGTAACTCGAACTTCAACCTCATTTCGTTCAAGTAAACTCATCGTTTCCTCGTGCGGATGGCCAAAATGGTTATCCTTTCCGGCACAGATAAAAACAGCTTCCGGTCTCACGGAAGAAAAGAAAATTTCGCTGGTAGCCGTCTTCGATCCATGATGACCGGCTTTATAAATGTTCGCTGAAATATCAGCCGCAGTCATCAAAATTTCTTCCTCTTGTTCTTCCTCCGCGTCACCGGTCAAGAGCATCCTCGTTTCACCATAAACAAGGATAAGGGTTATGGATGAATTATTTAAATTTTTCACCTCCTGACCGGTAATAGGTTCGATAGGGTAGAGGATATCCAGATAAACATTCGGTTCCAGTAAATAATCTTTGTCACTTTCCGAAAATCCAAAAGGAATTTCCTTTTCATAAATCAGACGCATAAATTCTTCATAAGTCGGGTAATGACACTCCACACCGGTGAACAAAACCTTTTTTACCTCATATCTTTTTAACACTTCCACCAGTCCATCCACATGATCTGCATGCGGATGAGTTAAAATCATCATATCAATCGTATTCTCAAAGAAGCTCAATTCCTCATTGAGTCGTTCCAGAACCACATTTCCGGGGCCACCATCTATCAAAACTTTCTTCCCTTCCGGAGTTTTTATCAATATCGCATCACCCTGACCCACATCCAGAGCATAAACATACAACTTCCCATCCGGGAGCGCCTGAAACAAAGTCCACAAGTAACAGCTTGCGAGAAAAACCAGAGTTATTACAATAAAACTTTTCTTCTTATGGGACACGAATTTGACGAATTAAACGAATATAAACGAATTATTTGTATTTATTTTCATAAATTTTTCTTTTAAAAATCGCCTGTTTTCCAAAGTTAAAAAGTAAGCCAGTTTCAATATCTGTAGCTTTTAGATAATTCAATAATTGAGCCTCGTGTTCATCGCATATACCCTCAGCTGCCTTAATTTCAATAATTAAAAAATCATTCACAATAAGATCGGCAAAATAATTTCCAATCATTTGATCATTATAAAAAACCTTAATTGGCACCTGTCTTTCACACTTAACACCAAGCTTT
>DAOVYC010000085.1 GCA_030635805.1 bacterium
AAAATAAAATTAAAAATAAAAAAGAGGGAGCTTATTTTATTCCCGAGGTAGGCTTGGTTTACGGCGACTACATTTTCGATTCCAAAGAATCTCTTCAGGAATATCTTTTCTGGGAAAAACATGGCGGATTGATCAATTTTGAACTAAAAACATTAATCAAGCAGCATACCAAACCAATGGTCTCCCTTGAAAATCTGGAAAAACTGAAACTCTCATCCAAGCATCAGGTAAAAATAAGTAATAAGAAAAATAATCCTGTCGGTTGGAATCAGATAACCAAAGCGGAAGAAGCTCGAAAAAATCTTATTGAAACTAGAAAAGATTTTCTAGATGACATTCAAAATCTCGGTCATCTTGAACCCCTGGTCCCCAAAAGTATCAGCTCTATTCCCAACTGGGAAAAGTACGCAATCGGACTCCATATCGACCGAGGTATTTGGTATACCAAAAAACGCCTCCGATGCGGTCGCAATATCAGCTTCGCCAGAGCTCTCCAAAACAAGATTGCCATAGATTATCAAAAATTATGGATCGGCAGAGAAGAAGAAATAACTAAAACGCTTAGAAGTAATCAGGTGGCGGAAATAATCTTGAATGGAAAAAAGAAATATATCGCCACCAACGGAGAAATGTACGACGATCTTAATCAGGCTAAAAACATCAGTTATCTTTTCCAAGTAAAAAACAATGTTAACAATACTACTTTTAGATTTAGCTCTAACGGATCCAAGCCAACTCTTACCGATTTGGAAAAAGGAATTATTTCTCAACAAAAATCCGCACTGGTTGGTTATAACCGAAAGCAAACGGCAGGACTAACCAAATATCTTCCATACATTGGCATTAGTCGGGGAGGAAATTATGTCGATATCCAAGGAAAAAGTCACCGGAATTTTCAGGAAGCTCTGGATATCACCAAAAAAGAATTAGATAAGATGCTCGTTATTAACGATATCCCTCAGGAAATACAAAAAGCATATAAGCGTTCTTCCGGAAATGCTCCTGATCTCATCAAATACGCCGAAAAAATGGAAAAAGATATCAATGAAGTTCTCCGGCACGGCGGCTTCGTCACCAATCCGAATCTGAATCAGGGTAATTACCTTACTCCTTACGGGATTGCCGATACCGTTCAAAAAGCCAGAGAATTAACTTTCTTGGGTAATACTCAAGGATGGCAAAAAAATAATTATAAAATTCTTACTCCTGATTATAAAAACCGTTTACAACGAAGCTCGGATACTCGTTATTTTTTCCTTCAAAGATTTGGTGGTCAACAAACTCTCCAATTTTTCAGCGCCACTATAGAACAAATAATGCCCACACAATTCAAGGGCAGTAGCGCAGATTTTACCAGAGAACTAAAAACCATTCGTTACGATCGCGGAAAATTCAAGAATATTTACAATCGTGGCGTTCTTGGTGGTCATCGCGGTCTCTTCAGCGCTGTCCAAGCGCAGATAAAACAAACCGCTTTACGGGCCTGATGATAATTCATCATTCCTTATTCATCATTCATCATTCCTTATTCATTATTCATTATTCGTAATTCATTATTCGTAATTCATTGTAGCCCTGTAGCCCCTTTTTACTTTTTATTTTTTACTTTTTATTTTCCTATGCTCTCCCGTCTTCTTGGTCTCATCCCCTATAAAACCGCCAATCAAGCCCCTCCTCTCTTGATCCTTAACTGCAACGCTATTCATACTTTTTTCATGCGCTTCCCTATCACTATCTTATTTCTCGATCAGAATATGAAAATCATAAAAATCAAAACAAATTTAAATCCCTTCCGTTTCTGCATCTGTAAAAAAGCCAAACACGTTTTAGAAATACCCGTAGTGGATCACTTATGAAGTTATTTCCAGCTAATTCTCGCGGACAGGCTCTGGTCGAACTCGCCCTTGCTCTTCCCATATTTTTAATACTTATTTTTGCCTTAATCAAATCCAGCTACATTTTACTTTCTCAGCAAACCATCACCTATGCCGCCAGGGAAGGCGCCCGTGCCGGGGCCCTCACTAATAACAACGACCAAATCAAAGCCGCCGTCTGGAACGCCGTCGCTCCCATCGATACGATCAGTGAATCCGGCGAAGCAAAATACACCCAAATAATTATTTCTCCCCAAAACGAAAATGATCCCGACCGTCAACGAGGCGGAGAATTAACCGTCATCGTCAAATACCCTTTCCATCTCCAAATACCTTACGTCGAAGCCGGATCCATTATTCTTCAAAGCCAATCAAGAGTCCGCATCGAACATGAAAGCTAGAAAAATTCAGAAATATAGCCCCGCTCCTTCCGCTCCTTCCGCTCCTTCCGCTCCTTCCGCTCTGCGTTCCATTATAGCCCCGCCCAATCATGAACCAAAACGGCAACATCATCACTCTCTTCGCTATCTTCCTCCCTATTATTCTTGGCTTTTTTCTCCTTCTCATCGACGGCGGATTACTCCAAATCAGAAAAGCGGAATTAAGCACCGTCGCCAATTCAGCCTCCGAATATGGACTCAGTCAGGTAGCGGACAAAATTGTAGAGCTGGCTGAAATCCATTGTCATGAAAATTGTCAGAATCCGGATCCCAAATCCTATCTCGATCAAAATGATATTTACATCCTCACCCACCAACCTTTCACATCTGAAATCAAAAACTCCGTCACAGACTTCGTGACCGACAACGAAAAAACTTCATCACTAACCATCGAGCAAATCACTATCGACTACCCCCACAATTTCGATCCTCTTGTTAAAGATCTCAAGCTCCGGGTTTCTCTAACAGATTCTCCCGATATCCGCTTTAGAAAAATTTTTTCACTCCAAAACAAAACCATCACCATTCAATCTCTCACCAAAATCTCGTTATAAAACTAGACTTCAGAATTACATCCGTCCCCATCCGCTCAAATCCGTTAGATCCGTGTTCCATTGTAGCCCTGTTTTCCCTACAAGCTACGAGCTACCAGCTACAAGCTAACCTTAATCCCTTCTTCCTAATTCCTAATTCATTGTAGCCCTGTAGCCCCCTTTTTCTTTTTATTTTTTACCTTTTATTTTTTATTTTTTTATGTTTCCCACCACCCAAACCCCCTGGTCTCAACTAAAATCTTTTCGCAGAAAAAAGTATTTCGTCATTGCTACTTTTTTTATTCTGATTATCTCTTTTCTTCTCACTAAAAATTTTCTCCACCATCGACAACAAACGGAATTGCAAAAAGTTTACATCGCCAACCAAGAACTAAAAGCCCCTTTACTACTTAATCTTGATTCCTTCAAGGAAAAATATATTTCCAATGATTTATTTCCTCTGAACGCCATCCAGAATGCAAAAGATATAAGCGAAAAAACTCTTCTTCGGGATCTCAACCAAAACGAAATTATTGTTCATCGAGACCTCACTTCCGAAATCGAACCCAACTCCATCACTGCTAAAATTCCCGAAGGAAAACAAATCATTACCATTTCCGAAACCTGGCTTACCGGTCCTCTCCCAAATTTAGGAAAAAATGATTCCATCGACCTTCTTGCTGTTCAGCCAAAAGCCAGAACCAATCAGGTTACCTTCATCGCCACCAACATTAAAGTTCTCAGTTCAAAAAAAATATCAGACAGGCAAATTCTCAACCTTCTTGTCACCGACGAAGAAGCCAAAAACATTACTCTCGTTCGAGGACTAAATCTCCCTCTCAGTGTCATCATTAATGCTCATTAATAATGAATTCATTTTCCAAAAACATAATTCTTTGCCGCAATATCAAGGGTGGTTGTGGAACCACTCTTATATCTCTGAATCTGGCTTATGAATTATCCAAATCTTTATCCAAAAAAACTCTTTTAGTTCAACTTTCCAAATTTCCGGACCTTCACTGCTATCTTGAACTAACCAAAGAAACCAGTCTCTCCACTCTTTTGGACTTCATCAACGAAAACAAAGCGGATGAAGGACTGGGAAAATCTGTTCAAGAATCAAGTGCTACAAAATTCCTTCCCAGCCCCCTTAAGAATTCCTCTTCAATCTTTCAGCTGGAAAATCTGAAAAAATTAATCAGCACGATTTTTTCAACCTATCACACCATCATCATCGATCTTGATCATTCTCTTTCAACCGATCTCACCAATTATTTAACTAGCATCTGCAAACTCCAGCTCATTTTTTGTAACTTTGACAAAGCCGG
>DAOVYC010000064.1 GCA_030635805.1 bacterium
AAGATATATAATGACATCAGTCAAATCAATGACCTTCAAGAAAGATCAATCAGTCCTAAGCTTAAAAGACTACAGGAAAAACTAAGAACAAAAAGAAAACTGAAAGAACGACTCCTCGAAAAAACACATCGGGATTTTCTTATCGAAAATCTAAAAAGACTCAGAGCCAACAGAAGAACTGGAGTCAAATAAGCCTTTCCCTCCGCTCCCCCGCTCCCCCGTCAGGTCCTGAGCTTGTCGAAGGATCCGCTCCCTCCGCTCCCGAGCCCCTATCCATCCACTGCTGAAGAATTCTCTGGGCCGCCAAAACATCCACCTTCCCTTTTTGATCTTTTGCCTTCACCTCCTGTTCTCGTAATATCGCTTTGGAAAGCTTCGAACTTAATCGCTCGTCTTCATAAACGATTGGTAAATTCACCACATCCGCCACAATATCCCCAAAAGTCCTTACCGCATACTCCAACTCATCTCCTTCTTCCTCCAGAGAAACAGGAAGCCCAATTACAATATATTCGATTTTCTCCTCATCACAAACACGCTGAATGTTTTTGTAAACATTCTTATCGTTTTCAATAATTTCACGCCCAAAAGCTATACCCGTTTCTGTATCTCCTACGGCATAACCTATGCGCTTCATTCCGAAATCCAGTCCCAAAACTTTCATGTTCAAACATTAGTTACTGGTTTCCCTGTTCCCCGTTCCCTATTCCCTGTTTCATGTTTCATGTTCCCTGTTCCCTGTTACATGTTTCGTGTTACATGTTTCATGCTAATAAGCTACTCCTCAACAGCCTCCACCTTCACCCCAATCGCAACCTTGATTTCATCAGTCAATTGAAGATCCACTTTATATTCTCCAACTTTTTTTAAAGACTCTTTCATTTTTACCTGATCGGGAAGAACTTCTATCTTCGCCTGCTCGGCCAGAACCTTACAGATGGCTTTCTCGTCCACCGAACCATAAAGCTTACCCTTTTCACTTGCCTTTGCCTTGATTTCAAGCACAAAAGAGACAAGCTTCTTGGAGATTTCAACCGCTTTGTTTTTGAGCTCTTCAGCCTTTAAAACTCGCTCTCTGCGTTCACCTGCGGTTTTGTCAACCAGCTTTTCCACAGCAAAATCCGCCAATCCGTTTGGATAGAGAAAATTTACAAAATAACCTCGCTTGACGTTTGCAACATCCCCTTTGTAGCCAAGATCTTTTACGTCTTTTGTAAGTACTACGTACATGGTAATAAGTTACGAATGATAAATTAAGTAGTAGCAAGCAAGCTTTGTTCTATCGGCTAGAAACCGCCACACAGCCAAGTTATAAAATCAGCAAGCTTGATGTCCGGACGAAAAACCTTCTTTTCTCTCACGAACCAAGTGTATATCATATTTAACCTGTCACTATCAAGCGCCAACCTGGAAAAATCCATTCCCTGCACCTTCTTATCCACGGCATACTGATACACATGCCTGTAAAGAAAAACCGCCGGAGTATCTTTTATCACTTGTTTTTTGAGTACATCAAGCTTTTCTGCCTTCTTCTCACTGTCAAAGACAGAGCGAATCTCTGTAAGCAAGTTATCTACCTCAAAACTCTTGTATTGTGAAAGATTTAAGCCACTTTCCGCCTGGCTTGAATGCCAAAACGGAAAAGCGTCGAGATTATAGCCAAGGTTTTGTCCAAAAAGCAAGACATCATAGTCTCTTTCTCGAATTTTATCCTGCAGGAGATCGGAATCATACACTTCTACCATTAAATCCACCCCTGCTTTCGACCACTGACTTTGTAAAATAAGGGCCACCTTCTTATATTCTTCCGGTACGGCCGAAGTAATCAACCTCAGCCGTAAAGCCTTCCCATCCTTATTGTACCTGATTTTAGTCGGATCCATTTCCAATCTGTGAACCTCAATCGCATCTTCCGGTTCAACATATTCATCAGCATACTCTTCTTCCCCTTTTTCTCCCTCCGCTCCTTCCGCTCCTTCCGCTCCTTTATTTCCCTCCCCTTCCTGCTTACTGCTTACTGCTTCCCCCTCCAGCACTTCCGACAACCGTTCCCTTATAATCTCAAAATTTTTCACCACTTCGCCATCCAGCCCCAATAATTTACCTTCAACTTCATTCACTTTAAATGTAATACCCCCCGCATTTCCCACGTTTATAAAACTAAACTTATTATCAAAATCAAATTGCTTCTTGTCACCGGATTTCATCAAAACGCCATCTTGATCCTCACCATCCACGGATAACTGTATCCAGGTATCAGATTTTGCCTCAATCTCAACATGTAATTTCTCAGCCCCGTCTTTATCAAGATCATTCTTTTTAACCAACTTCCACTCTGTATCAAAAAACGCACCATTTGCCCTCAACTCATTATATTCTATATCCAATCCTTCTTTTGCTTCTAAGAATGGGGTGTCCACTATTTCTTTTTGCCCACCAAGTTCATTTATCAAGGCCTCTTTATCTGTTGCCAATAAAAAACCAAACCGCGTCTTCGCAACAGAAAGAAGCGGGGATTGAGTATTCAAAAACACAGCAACATATTGCGGAAGCGTATATTTTATAATACGAAAACGATCACCCAAAGAAGAGCCAGAATCATCAGCAGAATAATTTTTTATCGCCGTTAAGGAGTTCATGTTCGACACCAGGTCATCTTTCGATGGAAATATTCTAAAAACAACCGAATCAATATACGGACCATCAAGGTGATAATTGTCATCTCGCTTCAAAACAACACGCGACTCGTATGGCCTGTGATCAAGTGAAACGAATTCAAACGGACCGGCGCCTATAGGATGTTGACTAAATTCTGATTTCTCCAGATTTTCAATAGGAACCAAGTTTAAAATATGCTTAGGCAAAAGCCCTATTGTTACATTAGACAAAAAGAAGGCGTAGGGACTCTTCAGGGTAAACAAAATTTCTCTGTTTGTAACTTTTTCAATATCAATGTCCTTAAAGGCTCCTCGTAAAAACGTGTTTTTAAAATATGGATTCTGTAAAACAACTTTATATGTATATATCACATCATCTGCTGTCACCGGCTCACCATCATGCCAAAAAATATTTTCCTTCAAACGAAAAGTGTATGTCTTTCCGTTATCAGACAATTTATAAGTGGCAAGATCACCTTCTATCTGACCGGTAGACGGGTTGAATCTGGTGAGACCCGCAAAAACCAAATGCGAAATATCACGATCCACCGAAGACCTGGCCAGAAGCGGATTCAAACTTGTGAGCCTTCCCACCAACCCTTCCGTATACACACCACCTTCTGCGGGTACCACTTCCGAATTCTCATCACGAAAAACCGAATAAACCTGCCACGAAAAAATAGCTATAATTGCAAGCAACAAAAAAATAATAATCTTCTCGATCAGTGGAACATAACGAAACATAGTAACAGAAGGCTAGAAGAAGAGAGACAAGACTGCGCTACCAACAAAAATAATCGCCATCACAATCGTAAAATAAAACAAAAACTTCTCTGGCCCTCTTTTGGTCACCTGAAAACCTCCACCACCCGTACCTCCGAATGTAGCCGATAAGCCGGTACCTCTCTGCTGGGTTATAATGGAAAGAAGAAGAATAATTGCCGAGACTATGTGAATTATTTTAATTAAAAATGCCATGATAATTATTTAAAAAATTTCTTACTTAAAAATTTTCCAAGAGAAAAAATGAAAAACACTATAAATAAACGCCGCCACAATATACGTTAAGAACCCGCTTATTTCCAGAGAAATTTCTCCGAACTGAAAAAAATTAAGAAAATACTCAACCGCAAAAAGAATAATCGCATTTATAATTATAAGAAAAAGCCCAAAAGTAAGAAAAATAAAAGGAAGTGAGATAACTTTTAAAATCGGTTTAAGAAAAATATTTAGAATACTAACAAAAAGTCCTATAACGACATAGCCCCAAAGCCCACCCGTCACGACAAAAGCTGTCAACAGTATATCCACAACATAGGTTCCAATAGAATTTACTGCAAGATGCGCAAGTGGTTTTCTAAAAAGCATATTCTTTTGTTATTAACAAAACCAAGTATATATCCGATAAAAAATTATGTCAAAAACCTGCATACTCCAGAGAGTGTTAAAAAAGTGACAGATACAAGACGAAAAACAAATTTTAACCGCAGTGTACAAGGCGTACTCGAGGATTAAAGTTTGTTTTTCAACGCCGTAGATGGTGCTTTTTGAACACTCTCTGTGTGAATTCCGCATATCGCTACCGCCACCGCATCAGCCGCATCATCGGAACGTATCGGCTGAGACAGTTCAAAAATAGACTGAACCATTTTCTGCACCTGATCTTTCGTAGCTTTTCCATATCCCGTAACCGCCTGTTTCACTTGTAAAGGAGTGAAAGATTTATTCGGAATTTTCAATCTTTCAGTCAATTCCAAAAGTACTCCTCTGGCATGAGCCACCATTATCCCTGTTTTTACATTCTTCACAAAAAATAGATCTTCTATCGCCACTAAGTCCGGCTTATATCGAGACAGTATTTTTTCGGCATCATTGCGAATGGAAACCAAGCGATAAGCCAACTCATCCCCCGCCGGCGTCTTAATGCAGCCTACGTCCGCAAGTTTATAAGTCCCACCGGAAAAATCCACAACACAAAAACCAATTGTAGCTACGCCAGGATCAAATCCAACTACTCTCATGTGCGGTTTGGTTTACTGAAATGCATAAAACATCGGTGCCATTGCTGAAAAAAGCAAAGCCGCCGCCGCAAAAATAACAATAACTTTAACAACTGTATTTTTCTTTTTCATCTAAATTAATTGTGAATTGTAAATTGTAAATTGTAAATTGACCCTACTCTACCCAGTATAATTTGTTCCGTAGTGTCTTGAAGTACCCACACTCCGACATACGAATAAATCGCACCGTCTTTGTTGATCTCTTTATTTTTACAATATCATCATGAACAAGAGAAAAACCTATTTGTCCATCCATAGTAAGATATATGGACTCTTTTCTATGATTCGCCTGAACCATAAGCTTA
>DAOVYC010000123.1 GCA_030635805.1 bacterium
ATAACAGTTTCTCCGACATTCACCTTGGCTCCCACTTTTTCCAAGATATAAAGCAAAACCTCCCTGAATTTCCGGATATTTTTCTGCGGAACACTAATACGCTCTTCTTGTTTTTTAGTCTTGGGGATTTTTTCTTTTTTTATCTCCACGATGGGCTCTTCCCCCACTTTTTCCGCCAAGAAATCCTCCAAGGAGAGGTCGAAAAATTTAGCTAAAACAAGAGCCTCATTTACCAGCATTTCACGAGAACCGTTTTCAATCTGGACGTAGGTAGGGCGAGATACGCCGATTTCTTTTGCCAAAAATTCTTGACTGACCCCTTTTTGTTTGCGGAGATTTTTGAGAAAATTAGACATGGATAAAAAGATTACTGATGTAATGATTTTATCAGTTGTAAAGAATTCTGTCAATTGGAATGTTGGGGAAGTTTACAATCGTCCCAAAGCATCCTTCACCACCATCGTCGCCCTACAATCATCTTTGTTGTAAATGAGAATACGCTCGAGAATTTCTGGATCTTTGGTTTCGATATATTGATTAAACCATTCTATAGAAGCGGCTCCTGAGGGGTTTTTGTCCTGCCACTTGAATCCTAGATATTGAGCAATTGCCTTTAATCCATAGCTCCCCAGTGGCCAGTCGGTCTTTTTTAGAATTATTTGATAAAGATCAATTGCATTAGGATTATCAAAAAACTCTTCAACTTTTTCTGCTGAAATTACATCGGAATATTGTTTTTGCATTTTTTTATAAGTTGTTTTCTCGTGTGCAGAGTAGTAGTAAACCGCGTAATCATCCTTAGGGAGCGAATCAATATAATTCCAAAATCTTTTCCATGCGCCTTCTTCCTCTTCTGGAGACATCTCTTTTGTTGTGAAATCTAAAAAACGCTCCCCTTTTGGTCCTCGCTCATACACCCCATGTAAATAAACAAATTCTTGGGTTGGATCATTCTCAATATCAAAGAAAAGTTCGTAAGACACATCAGGAAAATCAATAGGCTCATGCAAAACAGGGGTTTTAACATTTACTAAAATATTTGCTCTTCGAACAATTTTCGTTAAAGACTTTTCCGCGATACCTGGAAGGAAATGCCTATCTTTCTTTTTTTTACTCATTATTTCTTCAATATCCACATCTGGCAGTTCGTGCACTTTATCGATCGTCAAATCATCATTAAGCGTGTTCCTTTTAGCCCTGCCAAGATCAAAAATATTAGTTAGATCATCATTATCCTCACACCATTTCTTGCAACTCACATACCAGGGGCATAATTTACAAATACCAGACATGGCCGGCTTGTTCCTGTCTCTATCTTCCATAAGTGGAATAATCTCTGCTTTGAGTCTCTCATATAACCCCCAATAAGTTTCTGGAATTTGTGGTCCTTGCGGTAATTCAAGTTCATAAATAGTTTCTTTTCTGTGCCCGTCTATAATTTTCCCTAATTTATGAGTAGCAAATCCTAATTTTCGCAAAATATCGGTATATAAGCACAATTGTGCCGCGTAATCCTTCTTATATTTTCCCTCCTTCCCCTTCTTTGAATCAGCACCCGAAAAAGCCATGCCGGACTTGATGTCTACCGGTAAATACATGCCATCGGGAAGTTTGTGTAATAAGTCTGGAATACCACGTAAACCATCAGCCTCAATCACACCTTGGTAGATGAGATCCACGCCCTCTTCCATAGCGCGTAAGGTTTTGGCAAATCGCTCCTCCAGACTTCCATCTGCTAAGTTTTCAAACTCACCCAGTTTGGCAATAATATTTTCCTCGTGTTGTACCCCTTTTTTCCAAAGAAGCTCAACAAAGTCATTTTTCTCGTCTGATTTTTCATCCTGAGGACCATGAAGATCCCGCCACACTTTGTGTGGACACTGAAGATAATCGTAGAGATGGGAGGCGGTGAGGGGCATTATATTTTGTGAATATAGTTATTGTACTTAGGCGAATTACTTTTATATCCGTTAGCAATATTAAATTTTTCTTCTGTAACTTCTAAATTGCGAATTTTTTCCAATTTAAAATTTCTCCAATCGGGTAAATTGCCTGATTTGCTATATCCAGCATATTGATAGGCATCCAAACATTTATTATTTGCTGAACTTATATAAATTGCATGAGGTGCCGCGCTGCGAATAGGGTGATCATCGTATGTGAAATTTATTAGATTTCTACCATTTATTGCTTGGATGAGCTTGGTTTTGTTAAGCATAATTACATGAAGTTAAAAAGTATTTGTTTACTATCATCTATCTAAATAGATAGTGTCATTTGGTCTTCTGGTGGCGTTAAATTTCTTTTTGGTGGTTTAATTTTATGTTCAATAATGTCTTTATTAAATTCTTTTACCTCTTTTATGTAGATACTTTTATTTTGAATAATATCTATATCTAAAGAACCTTTAACATCAAATGTAGCTCGAATATTATCATCGCTTGAAAATACAATTTCATGTTTATCAATTTTTTCTTTGAAATCATCATCTTGCATATAAAAAGTAATTTCTTCGCCATTTAAGAGAATGTCGATACCTCTTTCTTGTATATCATCCCCATAATATACACCTCTCCAGGCGATTCCCTTTCCTTCCTTTTTTTGCCTTACCACTAATGATATTAATTCAATAACTCCTTCAACATTTTCTTTATGATAATCCTCATTTTCAGGTAGTGGCTCAATACACATTTCAAAATCACTTCTTTCTACTTTTTTTTCAATAATAATTTCTGCATATGAGTTTTTAACTATCATTTCGTCACTTGAAATCATGTCATCTTCCTTCAATATTTGGTATCTATTGTTTTTTAATTTCTTTAATCTTATATTTCCACAAATTTCGTTTAATTTTTCATCAGTAATGTTGTCTATTTCATACTGACTTCCTAACTCACTTAATTGAGATTTTAATGCTAAACACTTAGCTGTATTGTCGACAATTTGCATTTTTTTATCATGTAGATGATCTGCATGAGCATCTAAATATGTTAAAAATGCAAAAACAAGAAGCCCAGTTGTTGCAACTGCCATCACCGCTTCGCATGGCCTCTTTTTAAGAAGTCTGATTATATCTTTATAAGATCCTGGCGCAGAGGGAAGCAGGAGAATTTCAAACTCTTCATTAGGATATAGAATCCTAGCAATTTCATTAATAACCCCAACTAAATCTTCGGAACATTTATTACGCGTATGCGAAC
>DAOVYC010000003.1 GCA_030635805.1 bacterium
ACTTCAACATCAAAACAGTCTGGAGTTCTCACTGCCACTTCCGCGGGCAATCTGGTTGTTTCCGCCAAGCTTGGCGGAACATAAGACGCATGAAACACCAGTAAGACCAAGATCGATATGGAAATGATTTTTCTCATAAAATTCAAAATTGCTAATTATTTTTTATTTTTCCCCGCTTCTATATTTTTTCTTTATTGTAGCGGGGTCCCGCAATGCGGTGATATTTTTTATTTTTTATTTTAGTAAGTCGTGCGACTTACTGCTGGCAAGTGCCTGTAATTATTTTTCCCAGGGCCGCATTAAATTTAGAAATATATTGAACCATTCTCACCAAACTTTCGGAAAGGGTCCTCAGCTTTATATTAATCTCTTGATATTTCTTGACTATTTTCGAAGCTTGTTTTTGCTGAGCATCCCGAAGAGTTATAGACCTGATATGATCCTTTAAATAATCTATATAAAAAGTTTTTTGTTCAGAGCAATACAGGGATAAATTCAGGGTCTCGTCTGCCGTAAATTCTCTATTGGCACACTCTATAATTCGTCTGCTTTGAGCAAGCTCGATGGGAACCCTAAGATTATTACGTAACAAAGAACAATTTTTCTCCATCTCGGTATTTAATTCGCGAAGATACGTTATTGCTTCTTGGATAAGTTTACTTGTGGGTATATCGGTAGAATAAAGATATTCAACTTTTGTCAAAAATCCAAGATCATCAAGCTCAACCTCCTCCGTCTCCGTTGAACTTTCGGAAAGTGTTCCGTAAATATAAGATTGAAAAGCCAAATCAATGGCATTACGGCAAAGAAGCAGATCGTTTCCCTGCGCAAGAGCATTCACTCCAAAAGAAGAGATAATAAAAACAGCTAGTATTGTCGACAGAATTTTCTTCATAGAAGAACTAAAAGTTATTTACTCCAAATTAACTCATTACTTTTCCTCCATACTTTTTTATTTTCGAAATCGGAAATAATTGCATAGAAAACATTACCATTTACAGCATCCGCAATCGGCTCCACGAGTTGGCAATCATCTTCCTTGGCAATATAAACACCGGTATCTTTTGGAAGATCAACGGAAGGAATTTCTACAAGCTGGGTTGCCCTTTCCGGACAACCATCCTCGTCTTCCAGTTGATCATAATCTTCCATTAAACATATGCAGGCATCATCTTTATTTTTAATCTTATCATTATCGAAATCTTCATCCTGGAAACGTTCTATTAGTTTGTTGAGAACTTTGAAGGCCATCTCGGCCATCTCTCCTCTGGTAATTTTTCTTTCCGGATAAACTCTTCCATTCGCCTCCGGTTCCAAAAGCCCAAACTCAACTGCGGTAAAAATGTAATTAAGTTCAGGACCATAGTACCATCCTTCGGAAATATTATTTCCATCTTCATCTCTTTCGTCAAAAATTACTCTTGATGAAAGTATGGAAAAGTCAGCCGCTTCCAAAAATACTTTCACCGCCTCCGCCCGGGAAATATTTTCAAGTGGCAAGAAAAGACCGGTTGCATTTCTGCCTAAATCATCTTCACCCTTGTATCCATGAACCACTCCCATCTCGGTCGCAATCTCCACACAATAATAAAACCAGTCCCGCCAAAGAACATCCGGATAGTGAATCATTTGACTGGCCGGTACGGAATTTACTTCATACGCTAAAACTTTTTTATCACCCCCCGCAGCAATATTATTGAATTCAAAAAGGTCGGGATTATTTAATTCCGGATTATATTTATTTTTAGTCTCATCATTTGGGTTCACACAACTTTCACAGCTGGTTGTTCCCAATATTATTTTGATCAATTCGGCACGCTTTATGGGCTGATTTGGACGATAGGTATTATCGTCAAACCCCTTTATTATTCCTTCCTTATATAATCTTTGAACTGCTTGAAAATATGATGAACTTTCAAACACATCATTAAATTGATGTTCCGCAGAAAATTCTGAAAGAGCATCTCCGTTAGCACGCACGTCAATATTGTCAGGAATTCCATCCCTGTCTGTATCACCAAGATAAGGATTTGTTCCCGCCTCATACTCTTCCAGATTTGTAAGTGTGTCTCCATCCGGATCACCGGAGGCAATCATCTGCGGATCACCGGTAAATCCATACACTCTTTCCCAGGTGTCCAAAATTTTATTTTTGTTGCTGTCAAAATATTTATTTCCTGCTTCGATTGACCCGGATCCAACTTCCTTCATTTGGGTAAAATTTCCTGAAATAAATAATTCAGCAATCACCTCATTGTTGTCTAACAATTCAAAAATTACAGGATCAAAATCATCAAAGGTAAATTTAATCCGAAGAGATAACCCATCAGCCGCAAAATTAACATCACCTTTAGAGCTTATATAAGAAATCGGTATCCCCGCCATATTTTTTATAACAGCCCCGCCGGGATAAAATCCGGCATCACCGGGAATATTTTCAAGATCATAATCTGAATTAATATTTTTCAGATGCACTCCATGCATTGTTTTTACATTGTCTTTTGAATACTCGGTTAAATAATCATCAATAAACACATCCGAATCTATTTCCGGAACAAAATACACGGAAGTTATTACTCGATCATCAGCGGTAAGAACCGCTATTCTCAAAGAGAAATTATCGGTGGACGGATATACTTTCAAACGATAGTTCTCAGCCAGGGAAGGATTTATAATCACTCTGCCGTTTTTTTCAAGTATCCGGACAATTTCATTTCTGTCGTTATCCAAAATTCTCCACCCCTTTGTAAGGTCAAAAGATTTAAGCGCAAATTTGCCGGAAGAATTTGTATAATATTTTTTATATTCATCCGGACCAACAAAATCCTGATCAGCTTCTAAATTTAAAATCTCTGCAATGTTTGGCCTTTCCCGAACAATTGAAACGGGATAAGAAGAAATAGGTGGATCAACTTCTCCCTCAATTTGTCCGGCAGAAAAAGCAACTTCCGAAAGTGAAATTTTGGGAACAAAAACTTTTAGACTTATCGGTTTTTGCATAAGTTCTTCGCCCGGAGAAGCAACATTTATAACAATATCATGAATACCTACGGTATAATAAGGACCAAATTCGCAATTCATTCCCTCAGTATCTCTGTCGTTTGATGGATCACCGTCATCATCATTATCCTTGTGCACATCAAGATCCCAAAACACTTGATCAGGTGTTGCCAGTTCTAGATATGGTTCAGCGGATAAAGTTCGTTTTGCAAAAATAGCAATTTCCTCTTCCCTGTAATCATTTACAAACAAAGGGTCAGCGTCTTCTTGATGCGGTGAAAAATGTTCAATAGCGGAATAAGTACCCTCATTCGCCAGCGCATCATATTGAATCACTCGTCCGTAATGATAGCCATTCGGCAACGCGATATTTTCCGTAATGGATTTACCATCCGGAACGGATACCATCTCTACCCCACCTTCTCTGAAAAAATATTCATTTTCATTATAAAGAATATGGAATGAACTATGAACGTCGAAGGTATCTCCGGGAAATATTTTCATTCCGTAATACGGGAGCATTTCTTCCCTGACCGTGTTGTGTATTATTTCTACAACTCCATCTCTTACATTGATTTCGGAGTCTTTCTCAACGGTAAATCCATACCCCTGCTTCAAAGGTAAATCTAAATTATTAACCTCAAGCGATACATCAAATAGGGCATGAATAAAGTCGCCTGAAACAACCTCACATGTTTCTTTGGCCATACATAATGAACGAACCCTGGAATTAACGTGAACATTGCCATCAAAGCCCAAAAATATCGTTGATGATTTTTCAATTGGCGGAATATCGATCAGAGACTGCTTTGGAACAGTAAGTCGATATTTACCAAGATCAAAAACCACTTCCGCATCCTTGGTCTCCACATGGTATCCGTTATTAAGAACAGCAATATCTCCGTGAATTATAACCTTTCCTCGCCTAACTCTTAAATCATTTGCGGCAAACAAAGGAACTTTCACTTGAGATCCTGAATTAAATTCAACATGAATATCGGGAGCAACTTCAATGATCAAACTGCCACGCCCGGAAATATCTATAAGATCATCCGGATGAACAACAGAGGCATTATCACTAAGGCTGGAGATTTTCACCTCTCCGGTTTTCTCGATAATTTTGTAATCATCATAATAAACAATCCGGGAGTTTTCATTTTTATCATTCGTAACAAAAAATGATTTAGTATCACCATCATATTCAAAACCATCTATGGTGTCCTTAACAAAAACCTGATAAGGCCTTTCACTATCAGACAACCAACCTGCTGTCGATTTTTCATTTCTATCCCCAAGGGGACGGAACATATTCACCGCTTTATTTTGCGGAATAAAATCCTCAAGATTTTTCAGGGCCGGAACTTGCGGATAATATCGGGGCGACTTCGCGGAATTTTCAGATTTCTTAAAATATATATCAGATGAAATCGAATATAGCACGTCCGCATCTCCATCGTTGTCAAAATCATAAATCAAAACATCCCCCTCTTCCGAGGATTCATCATTATATTTTGTTAACTGATGAATTTGATCGTTATTAACAATATATAATCCATTCAAGACTAACTGAGGATTTACATTCCCACCCGCCCCCGGAGAAGGATCCGGAGCAGATTGGGCAAGAATTTTATCGGACAATAATTTATTGTCAAAGAGAGAAATTCTTTTTTCAATAATCTCAACGTCACTCTTGGGAACAATCTCTTTCTCGGAAAAAGAAACTCCATTCGACGCCGTCACGGATGAAGCAAGCGAATAAAGATTATCGAGAGAGGGCTGTTTTCGCAAATTCGCAACAAGTTCATTCTCATCACTCATAACTCGAGTATATTCCTGATAATTTTGAATTGCGGATTTAAGAGCAGTAATTTTATTTTGCATTTCATCACCCCCGGAAATATCTGAATTCAATTCAGAAATTTCCTTTTCAACTTTCTTGTCAAAAAGAAGTTTTTTATTATTGTAGTAATCTTTGTCGAACAAATGGAAAGCTGATATATCCACTTCTATATCTGCGTCTATTTTTAATTCCAGGGCATCAACATGACTCCGCATTGCCTCCGTTGCCGATCGCGACATTTCAGAAAGAGACTTGCTAATTTGCTCACTCTTTTCATTTACCTGAGCAAACAAATCTACAAATACATTGTTCCAGGTATTTACTACATCTTTCACTAATTGCATAAGAGCACTATTCGCTCCGTAAAGTCGCGGAATAAATTCAATCTTTGTTTTAAGTTTGAAGAAATCGGGAAAACTTTCGAAGACATTCATCGGCTTTGGATCTACGGCCAGAGAAAGATCCAATGGTAAAAGAGGATCCATCGGACGAGCCGTTAAGTTTTCGATCTGTGTTTTCAGCATCGTTTCCTCCACCGGAATCAAGGACTGATTTAAAAGACAAACAATCTTCATGAACACTTTCACTGTATCCATGATAGGCATAATCCAATCAAAAAGATCCGGTAATTTTGGTGGAAGCGGTGCCACCGGAAGTCGCAGTTCGGGAAGCTCGGGTAACTTGAAAAGTGATGCTATATCCGGTAAATCCGGTGGAGCCGGAAGAACAGGTATCCCCGGAATATTGAATTGAGCACCAAGATTAAAGCCAAGACTAATATCAAGCTCATTCAGTTTTGGTAATTCTATTTTTGGAATACCCGGCCAGTTAATTCCTCCGTCAAAAACAATATCAAAGACCGGCAACGAAATAGGAATACCAACGTAACCTTCTGAAAAATCCATTATAAAATCCGGCCAATTTGGCATTGGCACCACGGGTATTTCCGGAAAGGCCACAAACAATTTAAGCATAAAATCCTTCAGGGTAAATCTGTCGCTCTTACACAAGCTGCATTCTGTTTTATAATTTTCAAATATTTTAATTATATTTTCAAATATAATCACGTATTCTTCAAAGGCGGAAGCGGACTCCTGCCAAAGAATAATTCTATCAAGATTTTTATTCATCCAGTCGGAAAGCTGAACGAAAGCTTTATCTAAAAAGTTGGTAACATCGCCAAGATAGTTTCCAAGAAGATCGTAATACTTCACAAGCTCACGAGGAAATTTTCTATATTCTTGTAAAACCCGAAAGTTCTCTTCAAGAGAAGATGTTAATTCTGAAATATCAGCTAAGACATCAATACCAATCTTGCCAACCAGACACTGTCCAACATCTTTGTCTGTAAATTTCTCAATCTTTTCCGTTCGTTTTTCAAGTTTTTCCTGCATTTCTCTCGACTGAGAATCAACCCCTTGTTGGGCTGAAGGATCATCACCATAACCAAGAAGCGCATCTTCATAACGTTCACCAAAACTCTTCTTCCGGTATTCTAAAATTTGATTAAAAGCGGAGATCTGCGTTGCCAGATCATCACTACTTTGAAATTTTTCTATATAGCTTGCTTCCAGCTCCGAATCGGAATCGTTTGGATCTACTTTCTTTTTTTCAATAAGTGTTTCCCGAAGACCCACCCAGCTTCCCACGTCCAAAGTCCCGCAGCTTATTTCTCTAAAAGAATCAAGAAAATCAACCACCTCTTCCAGAAAACCAAGCCACCAGCTCTCCAGATCAGATTCAATCTTGTCCCAAATATTTGGCTCAAAAATCATGGGAAGTTTTATTGTAATCTTTACCACATCCAAATCTATTATCGGCACATTCTTCATGGCCTTAACAAAATCATCATAAGTACTCACCGTTTCAAATTGTTCAACAAGAGCATTACGCTGATGCCTTGTTTTTGATCTCCACATTTCCGAAAAATCCGGATAATAAATAATTATATCAGGAAAGTCATAAAGTGAATTTGTAAACTCTTCCAGTTGCTTATCCCACCAGTTAGAAATAAATGAAGGGAAAGACGGGATACTTTTATTTGTACTCACTTGTCCCGTCGAAGGAGCGGGCACCTCCAAAGCATTCACTCCATATTCCATTCCGATAGTTTCATCACTCATCTGACCGGTAGCTCCTCCACTGGCACTAATACTCACCACACCCAAATCCGTTTCATTTAGAGCGTCATATTTAAAATTAGCCACTCCGGAACTTATTGCCCCCAGAGTACCATTCATCTCCTCACAAAAATCTCCCATAAGTGCCGCCACCGGAACGGCGGCGGTAATACATTTCCCCGCCAAATAAGGACCAAAACAAAATCCCAAGCCAAGCCCAAGATTCAGCGTCGGTGATGCGTAAAATCTAAAATACGAAGCCGGATTTGAACCGGGAGTAATAAAAACAGGAGGCGGAACCAAGGAGAAAACCGCCAGACCGGGCGTAAACGCAGACGGAACCCCAAGAACGTTTGTCATGCCGGGAGAAAGAAAATCCATATTAATCGGCAAAGCCAAACATCCACTCGCGCATGTAAAATTCTTCAGGACAGATTCCACTATTTCATCACCTCCGGCCACACTATCACTCAATCCGTTTAAGCCTGCTGTAACAACATCACCTACTCCGGATAAATCCATCCTTCCTGCCTCCTCATCAAACGCACCATAGTCTTGCGCAAAAGCCTTTCCGATTTGAAACAACCCCAGGGCAATATCAAAAATATTCGGTATCCCATCCCCATCATCATCCTGCCCAAAAGAATCAAAAAACCCCCGTGCCTCTTGCTGAAATTCGTCAGGAGTTTTGCTCGCTCTATCTTTTATGTCGTTCACCACGGAAGGTTGTTCAATCCCAGCCGGACTTACAACCTTCATTTCATAAGAACCCGTACTTCCTTGAGAAACAAAATAAATCACCACTTCACTCAAGCTACCTTCCGGCTTCACCTGTAAATCAGGATAACCATCCTCAGATAAACGTGCTCCGGAATCCATATCAAAATCTCCAACAATAAAGGTGAGACCGGGGATATCAACCGCAAAAGCATCATAGCTGATTTCAAGGTCATCTCCCGGTTTCAATTTTAAAGAATCGTATATAAACGAATAATCATTCACATTTGTATTCGGTATCATCTTCTCCCCTTTGGCATCCAAGCACTTTTCACATTTAATAGTGTTTGGTTTTAATTTGTATACGGATGACAGCACATCCGCGAATGAGAAATTTGATATTGTATGATTGCTATCATTACGAATAGCAATCCTGAAATGCAGAGGATCATCCGGGTTCAATTCCCCACTCATTCCATTTTGCAATGAAACTCGTTTGGTAATCGCCAGATTATCATCCACACTTCCTTTCAGATAATAGACATACGAGGGAATAAAAGATTCCGCCAAATCATTGTCTGATTGTTTATCAATAAGATTTGAGAAAGTTTCAAACAGTTCTCCCATTTCAGGAAAAGAAGAAACACCGGCCTGAACTTCAGACACTTTTCTATCAAAAGTATCAGAAGCGGTTATCTCTTCGGAGTTATATTGTTGTCGAACATATTCCGGAATATAATAAGATTCACGATAATTCTTTGCGTCACAGGATGGCACCGAAGTTTTCCCGTAACATTCATAAGTATCAAACTGCGGATCTTGCATGCCGGGATAATAAACGTAAGTGGTCGCGTTAAGCTCCTGCGAGGAGTTTATTTCTATACCAAGATCACCAATCTTATTGCTGGTTTTAAATCCATCACCGGAACCATGGACTATATATATATCTCCTTTTTTGTCGGAAACGATAAGATCGGAATAAGAATCTTTGTTCATATCCGCAACCGAAAAGCCTGTAATATTTTTAAGATCTAAATCAATCGTTTCACTTGAAAAATGCTTATTGTCATTTGCTTGTAAATTTATGGTTCCGTCCGGCATCAAGGCAATCAGATCATCATACTGATCATGTTGAAAATCTCCCGCGTAAATATATTTCGGACGATCCGGAAATTTTAAAAGCACTCCCAGTGTTTCCAGGGGTAAATCACCGGATATTCCCCGCATCAACTCCACAATTCCATCGGTGGATATTAGAGCCACATCTTCAATACCGTCATTATTAAAATCAAAGCGAACCAGGTCGGAAATAGTTCCCTTTTGATCTCTGTGAATCAAATTCCCAATAGTCTTGTCAAAACCGGCTGGATTCAAAAAATCACGATTGAAATTGTTATTGATCGTTTTATCCGATTCGTCATAGTAAGAACTCAGGCGAAGCGACACAACAGGATCGCCGAATAAAAATTCAACATCGGAAAGATAGTGCTTGGTAGATTCCCCGGCAGATTCTCCGGAAGCATAGAGAAGCATGTTTTTATAATCCGACTTCCATCCCAGCCCTGGCTTTTCAAAAATATCTTCTACTCCATCTGTTCTAAATCCATATTCTCTTTCGGAAATCTGTTTCGTATCATTTATCTCCAAACCTCTTGGACCGTTGCTCGAAGATCCTGTAAAAATACTTCTAGCTTCTAAATTTTTACTATCCAATTTTACATACAAGCCATCATCAGAAACCAATAAATCATCAGTAGTTTTAATCTCCGGAAAATCAACATTGAAAACAATTGTCGCCATCGTGATCGATCCATTTTTTATATCAAAGGCAAATAACGAATCTGAAACATTCTCGGATTTAATTACGGAAAAAATATTATCATAAATTTCCATATCAAATCCGTTACCCACCTTCATAATAATTTGACCAGCCTCATCCATCATCTCTACGGAATCACCTCGCTTTTCGTATTTGAATCCCGGAAACTCAAAAGGAATTACAGTAATTCCTTTTTCGTAAGTCTCCGGCATTACGCCTTCGTCCTGAATAGTGATTTTCTCGATTCCGGAAAGTACCGGAACGATGGCTCCCATTTTGTCGCCATCATTACTGTACACGGAAATCTTATCTTGTCCTTTGTGTTCATAACGAACATCCAAATTTTGTTCGTTATCAAATTCCAGAAATCCATTTTGTCCAACTGTAAACATCCGTGCCAGATCATTCTTCTTTCTGGAAACCGCTGAAAGAGCCTGTGTTTTCCCGGAAAATACAAACCATCCGGCAAGATAGTCTTCCCTGGTACTATCACCTATCGGCGCTCCCATTACACTTCCATAAAGGGAATTCAAATTAATTTTTTTCAGCTGTTCCGGTAACAGTTTCGCTTTAAGTGGTACAACCAAAAGACCGGAAACAAGATCCTTGCTTTCGGCAATCAAGTGCACCTCACCGGCCTTTCCTCTTTTTGAGGAAAGAGAGATTTGAGCCACACCTTTTGAAACCTGCACCTCGGTTTCAAAGTCAACCATTCCTTTCGTCAGATCCGATACCCGAAAATTCACTCTGGTTTCATTGTCGGTCGTTACAACGTTATGAGCTTTATCGTATATCGCTACATCAACCTGGTACGTATCATCACTAAATATATTTAGTGACTCTTCGCTGGAAGAAAGTTTTATAAATTCCGACTTACCCGGAAGAATATCAAAAACATATTTTCCGTCCAGCCATCCGGGATGCGTTGCCACGATTTCAATTTTCCCGGTCTTAAGTCCGGGAAAATAATCAGTCGCCCCCCTCCCCTTCTCAAACTCAACTACTCTCTTAGAGAAACTACCGCCATTCGGCTGTAAAATATCAAAAACAACATCTGCCGCTAAATCATTAAGAATATTTCCTTCATGATCTTTTATTTCAAAAGTAATTTGAATAGGTTTTTCATCGTCCATTACCGCCTCTTTTTTATCCGCCTTAAGTTCTATGGAAATTGATTTTTCGGGAAAAACCTTGGCGGAAGCGGGAGCTCCGGAAGGAAGAGTAAGTTCGGAAGTTTCTGATTCAGGAACCTCTTCCTCCTCGGAATAAATCACATACGGCGGAGTCAGAGCATCTTCCGCCCAACAAAAAACATACGGGATCCATTCAAGAAGAGGTACACCATCCTCGGCACCACCACCCGCACATCGCACGTCAGCACGAGTTTGCTTTACACTTCCTTTGCTAACTTCTAAATCGGAAATTTGTGATTTAATATCATTTTGTAATTCAGAAAATTCGGAATCATCATCAACCGAATATCCTTTTTGAATACTAAGATCCAAAGAAGTGCTATCTCCATCCGCAACTAAATAAGTTGCCTCATAGCCATACTCCGGTCCAAAAAAATATGATTCATCCGATCCAAAATATTTTTCCAAAATATATTTGTGCTTTTCTTCAACAGTCATATTTTTCCAGGCAATAGCATCTGTAAGAATATTTAATTTTTCATCATCAATAAGTTGAGTCAGAAATCCTTCCGGAAGTAACCCGCTAACTTCAAAAATAAATTTCTGTTGTGGATTTTTTATCGGAAAAATTACAAGTGAATTTGCACTAACAGATATCCCGTCAACCAAAACAGTATCCCCGCCTAAACCAAGAAAGTCATGAAACGTTGTTAAATTACGATGAGTCACTTTCTCAAATGAACCAACACCACATAACCCGCCAAGGCAAGAAACCATGTTGTCATAAGGATCAGCCGCCGAACCGAATACCGAATCATAAACACCCTTCAATGCATTTTTCTGATCCTGAGTTAAATCACCGATCCCCAACATGTAAGCCCCGAATAATTCAACTTCACTATCGGAATCAACACCTGTAAATATTCCTTTCAGAATATTTAACGTTTGAGATTTCCAGTTTGCAAACGCGGAATCAATATCAAAATTATTTCTTACCCGTCTTGCCAGATAAGATTTAAATGAACCAATGTTTCCTATAGCAATACTTTCATTTATCTCATCGTTTTTTTTATTAAGAATTTGAAGTACTTTGTTTTTTACTATTTGATGATCTCTATCCTCAATGGCCCAAAGATCATGAGTAGGATAATCAAGACGACGCGACAAATAATCGTGAGCTTGATAAGTGGTATAGCGAACCTCGTCTATCGGTAAATATTTTGAAAACCCCGCTTCCAGCTGAGCCGTCAAAACCGGACCCGTTGGATCAACGTGCTTCACGACAGAAGATATTTGTACAAAATTCGCATTCGAAGAACCACTTGGAATATCTTTAATTGTAACTCGCTCTAAACATTCTCGATAATCGGGATACACAACCCGCTCTATTTTCTCCGTGCCTGTTAAATCTTTTATGGGTTTTGTCGCTCCGTCCGGATTACAATTCCCGGAAAAATAACAACCGGAATATCCACTTTTGCTGTCAGCCGTGTTGGGATTATATGTCCGGTTCGCCTCGACGAGTTGAGACTCACCACTTATATCAAAAGTTCCCGGGAATAAGGAGCAATCCTGAGCGGAATTAAGCGTGTCCACTCGGGCTCCATTTACATAAACTTTTTTTGTTCCAAGTGCCGTGGAATATTGATCGATAAGTGTTATCTCCGATTGTATTTCTTCTACGATAGTATCAATAGCTTCTTCCAAAACATTGGAAGAGCCATAAATAACCTGTTGAGAACTTTTGTCTTTTTTACTGATAAGAGAAATTGGAGTATCAGCGTCAGTCGCATTCCATCTTCCGGAATTTTCCACAAACGTATTAACTTCCGAAACAAATTTTTGACCCGCTTCATAAAATTCTTTCCACATTTCTCGAATCATATGAACGGAATGAATATCCGGAACAAGTACATCATCTTCATTCAGAAGATCGTAAACCACATCCAACCCTTCCGCCCTTTGTCTCACTTCCCTCTCATCTTGTAATTCTTTTAAAAGACCACCCGTAAATCGGCTATAAGCATCTAACTCCAACCCTTCCATACGCGCCTCATACCCTCTCAGTGCTTCATTCTGAATCCATCTTTTTTCATGAAAAAAATCAGCAAAGAAAACTTTTTTATCAAAAATATTCGCCTCATTTTTTTTCAGATAAAAATCATGATTCTTATCAAAGTATTCAACCAATAAATTTTTTCCCTCCTCGCCACCTACCGGTGGCTTGATAATTCCATGCCAAATTTCCGGAATCGGATTATTCTCAAGTGAATTTTCTAAGAAAAGATCTTTATTTGAATCATAAATGTAAGCCTTGCGATAAAAATCCACGTAAGGATAAATGCTTGGAAACATTTCTTTTCCTTTCCGAACTACGGGTAGAGAAATATCCCCCACTAACACTGTTCCAATAAGTTTATTATACTCACCTGAAGCTCCGTCTCCTTCATAATAAAATTTTTCAAGAACAGATTGAATTAAATCTGGACGAGTTCCGCTTGGAACCTGAATCAAAAGAAATTTTGAATTTGGGAGAGCTCCTTGAGCATCTTGTGCATATCGTACAACTTTGCTTTGAAGAATCTTGTCTTTTGCAATTTCCTCCGAAACCAAAACCGCCACCAACCCATACTTTACTGTTATCGCTTCACCACGAACCACATCAACATTCATTTG
>DAOVYC010000077.1 GCA_030635805.1 bacterium
ATATTTAGCATGAACATTGAATCAATCAAGTCCGGGCTTCAAAAGCTTCTTTCAGAAAAGAGGTTTAATCATTCTCTTCGTGTAGCTGAAACAGCCGGAGAAATTGCGAATTATCATAGGCTTGACGCGGATAAAGCCTACTTAGCCGGTCTACTTCATGATCTTGCTCGAGAAATGGATCCGGATCAGCAGAAGAAAATTATCGAAAAAAATAACATCAATCTTCGTGAGGACGAGATCAATTGTCCGGATATCTGGCATACCTTCATAGGGGCTATAGCGGCCGGGGAAGAATTTGGTATCAACGACCCGGAAATTCTTGAAGCCATTAAATATCACTCAACCGGAAACAAGAATTTGGGGGTGATTGCAAAAATTACCTATATCGCGGATGTCATTGAGCCGGAAAGAACAGAGCCGGAAAACAAAGCTTCCGTTCTGAAACCCATCCGCACTATTGTCAAAACTGATCTTCAAAAAGCTCTTCTTGCTGCGGTTGAATATCGTTTGCAAAAAAGTCTTCACCTTCATTCCGCCATCTTTTCTCGCACCGTCGAGCTCTGGAATGAGCTTGTGTCAAGCGATAAAAAGCTGTAAATTCAAACCCGAAACAAAGATTCTTTTTCGTTTCCGTAATCTTGTAATCTTGTAATTTTCAATCCTAATAACCCTTTCACCCACCTCACCCATGCAACCCACCCTCAACATCATCAAAAATACTAAAATCTGGTTTACTTGCTCAGCTATTCTGATCGTTCTAAGTATTCTCTCTATGATCATTTTTGGCTTCAATCTTTCCTCGGATTTTGTTGAAGGAAATCTCTACGAATTACGCATGCAAGAAGAAGTAACCCCTCAAGAACTAACGGCTACTCTTCAAGATTTTGAGGAAGTTGAAATTGGCGGAATAGACGCAAAACGCACCTCTGCCGGATCTATGATTTTACGCATGAAAAGGCTAGATGAAGAAGAATCTGAATCGGTTATAAATCTTTTACGGGAAAAATACGGAGAGATAGAAATAGTGCAAAATAGAAGTGTGTCTCCCGTATTTGCTCAAACTTTCAAACAAAGAGCAGTCAAGGCTTTACTTTTTGCTCTCGGCGCTATCATTCTCTACATCGCTTTTGCTTTTCGAAAGGTGTCTCGAGGGATAAGTTCGTGGAAAATGGGAGTAAGCGCTATTGTTGCCCTCACTCACGACGTAATTATCACTATTGGAATATTTGCGGTTCTTGGAAAATTTGCTGGGGTCGAATTTAATGCTTTATTTATTACCGCTCTTCTTACCATCATGGGTTTTTCAGTTCACGATACCATCGTTGTTTTCGATCGTTTTCGTGAGAACCTTATCGGCAAAAGTCACGAAGAAACCTTAACCGAAACAGCAGAAAAAAGCCTCCATCAAACCATGGCTCGTTCTATAAACACATCCGTATCCACTCTTATCGTTTTACTCGCCCTACTATTTCTTGGCTCGCCAAGTATCTTCTGGTTCGTTTTTGCGTTGGTTATCGGTATTATTGTTGGAACATACTCGTCTATCTTTGTTGCTTCTCCATTATTAGTTCTCTGGCAAAAAAAGAAATAAACAAATCAGTGTAACCATCCCAATAATCCTAAGCGTCTCACTGTTCTCACAATTCTCGAGTCCTAAGCCCCACAGCATTTCTTATATTTCTTTCCTGATCCGCAAGGGCAGGGATCGTTTCGCCCAACCTTTTCACTATCCACATCGGAAGTACTCACCGTGTGAGATTCACTACCGGATTCCAGTCGAATTACCTTCGGCTCCTGTTTTGGTAAAAATTCTCTATCTCCGGTTTCAATATCCTCCACCTCTTCCACATTTGTGCCACCCTCCATATCTTCTTGAGGGCTTTGCACTTGTTGAGCCGCAATCATAGATACATCCATACGGAGGAGAGTTATTACCGTATTTGTCTGAATGCTTCTATGAAGCATTTGAAAGGATTCATACGCCTCTGTCTTATATTCAATCAGCGGATCTCTCTGTCCGTATCCCCTCAATGATACCGCTTGTCTCAACTGTGACATTTCATCAATATGATCCATCCAAAGGGCATCAATAGCACGTAGATAGACGTGTTTTTCTATCTCCCTGAAGATGCTGTCATTATCCAAATCCTTCTTCTTTTCATCATACAAAGCCAGTAGATATCCCTGCATATAATCTATTACAGCCTGTCGGTTAGCCGAAGCCAGAATCTTATCCTTCATATCGCTTTCACGAACTCCGGTCATATTCTGAAAATGTTCCAGCAAGCTATCCACTTGCCAGGTATTTTTCTTTTCACTTTGTAAAAAATTCATTACTACCGTTTCCAATTCATCTTTCATCAACCCTCGTATTTCTTCCGAAAGGCTTTCTTGAGTAAGGAGGCTTCTTCTTAGTTTATAAATATTTTCACGATGTTTATTCATCACGTCATCGTATTCCACAAGATGTTTACGAATATCAAAGTTTCTGCCTTCCACTCGTTTCTGAGCCGACTCAATTGTTCTTGAAATTATTGGATTTTCTATCGGCATGTCATCCGGTACTTTAAGCATTTCCATCATCTTATTCATTCGATCTCCCCCAAAAAGTCTCATTAACTCATCAGTCATAGCCACGTAGAACTGACTCATACCGGGGTCACCCTGACGACCGGAACGTCCTCTCAGCTGATTATCTATTCTTCTCGACTCATGTCTCTCCGAACCGAGCACATACAATCCTCCCAGCTCTTTCACCCCTTCCCCCAGCTTAATATCGGTACCGCGCCCAGCCATGTTGGTCGCAATAGTTACCGCGCCTTTCTGACCGGCACTCATAACTATCTCCGCCTCTTTTTCATGATGCTTGGCATTCAAAACATTATGCTTAATTCCGGCTCGAGTGAAAAGCTGAGATAAAATCTCGGAATTCTCCACCGAGATTGTTCCCACCAGCACCGGCTGACCTTTTTCGCTTAACTCTTTCACCTTTTTAGTGATCGCTATGAATTTAGCGTTTACATTTTTGTAAACCGCATCGGTAAGATCTTTTCTGGTTATTGGCAAATTAGTAGGAATTTCCACACAACGTAATCCATAAATCTTTTCAAATTCCTCCGCCTCCGTCATTGCCGTTCCGGTCATTCCGGAAAGTTTTTCAAACAAGCGAAAATAGTTCTGGAGCGATACTGAAGCGAGAGTCTTACTCTCACGACGAACCTCCACCTTCTCTTTGGCTTCTATCGCCTGATGGAGTCCCTCCGAATATCTTCGCCCCGGCATTAACCTTCCCGTAAACTCATCAATAATCATCACCTCACCGTCTTTTACCATATAATCCACATCTTTCTTAAAAAGCGCCATCGCCTTGAGCGCTTGTTCTATGTGATGAACTTCCATAAAACCGGCTTCCGTATAGATATTTTCCATACCCAAAAACTGTTCCATTTTTTTAATACCTTCTTCAGTCAGGATCGCACTTCTGGTTTTCTCATCCACCTTATAATGCTTTTCGTTCGTAAGCTGAGGAATCAATTGAGCATGTTTCACATACTTCGCCGTAGATTCCTCTGCCGGAGCCGAAATAATCAGCGGTGTCCGTGCTTCATCAATCAAAATGGAATCCACCTCATCCACAATGGCGAAATAAAGATCGCGTTGCACACAATCCTCCTTTTTAGTCGCCATATTGTCTCTCAGGTAGTCAAACCCAAACTCATTATTCGTTCCATAAGTAATATCACAACTATAGGCTTCTTTTTTCTGATCATTATTTAAACCATGAATTACCACCCCCACACTTAATCCCAAGTATTTATACAGATGACCCATCCATTCCGCATCACGCTGAGCCAGATAATCATTTACCGTTACCAAATATACCCCTCGTTCCAAAAGTGCATTCAAATAAACCGCCAGGGTACACACCAGCGTTTTACCTTCACCGGTTTTCATCTCCGTCGCCATACCCCTATGTATTGCTACTGCTCCAATTAACTGGACATCATAAGGTATCATATCCCATTCCACTTCATGTTCTCGTACCTCATACTTCGTTCCCATCAGTCTCCGGCAAGCATTCTTCACCACGGCAAAAGTTTCCACCATAATATCATCCAGCGTTTCACCATCTTTCAATCTTTTTTTAAACTCTTCCGTCTTTGCTTTCAACTGTTCTTCACTCAATTTTTGAAATTCTTCTTCCTTCTCATTTATCGGTTCCACATAAGGCCTCATTGTCTTCAAAAACTTCTCATTGGGATCACCCATTAATTTCGAAAGTATTTTATGAACTACCATATTTTATTACTTATTATTTATTACTTATTATTTATTACTTATTATTTATTACCACTCAATAGTTAATAATGAATAATTAATAAAT
>DAOVYC010000043.1 GCA_030635805.1 bacterium
AAGGTTATCAGGTAATGCTAATGGACGATGCCTGCAAAATCGGGAACATCTTTGTGACCGCAACGGGTGATTATCATGTGCTAAATGGCAGTCATCTGGCCAAAATGCCGGATCAATCCATTGTGTGTAACATCGGTCATTTCGACAGTGAAATCGAAGTCAGTTGGCTGGAAGAGCAGGTAAAAAAGAAAAAGGCGAAGAAAGTGAATATCAAGCCACAGGTTGATAAATACATTATCCAAAGCGAAGAAAAAGGAAAAGATAAGGAACTTATTCTTCTTGCCGAAGGTCGTCTGGTTAACCTTGGCTGTGCCACAGGTCATCCCAGTTTTGTAATGTCCAATAGTTTCACCAACCAAGTTCTCGCACAAATCGAGCTGTATACCAAAGCGGGGGAGTATCCTGTCGGAGTTTACATGTTACCGAAAAAACTGGATGAAGAGGTAGCTCGTTTACACTTGGAAAAGGTTGGTGTTGTATTGGAAAATCTAACTCCAGAACAAGCCGAGTACATCGGTGTTTCTGCTAGCGGACCATATAAACCGGATCATTATCGATATTGATAGTTGAACAAATAATGCGTTTAACTACCCAGGGGATAGTTCTCTGTTACATGCTACGTATTACCTGCTTTATGTTTCATGTTCCCCCCTGTATATTACGAGCAAATAAAATCAGAAATGCTTAAACTCCTCAAACTCCTCAAACCCCACCTCCCCCTCGCCTTCTACATCTTTCTTATCGTCTGCCTGGGGCTATATCTTCCTCTTGCCCTTCAAATTTCTCTCTATGCTACTTCGGGGCTTGTCTGGCTTCTCTACAAAAAAACTCCCCATCCCAAGCGTCCCAATAATCCTACAGTTCCCACGGTTCTCGAGCCCCATCCCACCGTGTCCGCCGTAGCTTCGAACAAAGTTGAGAAGCAAAGGAGGAAGTGTCTCAAGTATCTAACCAATCCCACCCTCTGGCTTCTCATCGCCTTTCTCCTCATCTTCCTCACTCGTCTCTACCCCTTCCTTTCCGGTCATCCCGCCCCCCTCGGTTACGATACCGGGATTTATAAATTTGAATTCGAGCAGGCGATCAGGAATCTTCCGGGGTTCGCTATGGCGATTCACCCGGGGCTTTTCTTTTTTTCCGACTTTCTTCATTTCTTCGGCATTGATTCCAATTTTCTGATGCGTGAGGGGTATCTTCTTCTCACCCTTCTTGTTCCCTTCATGGTTTACACGGCGACCAAAGAATTTTTCGGAAAAAATGCCGGAATCTTCGCTGTCATCATTTTCGCTCTCTCCAGTTTGCAATTCGATGCCTATACTTTTATTTTATACAAAAACACCCTTGGTCTTTCAGTTCTTCTTTTTTCACTTATTCTTATCAATCGGCGTTCCTATTTTCTCCTGCCGATAGGTCTTTTTCTGGCGGTTCTTCAGCCCACCCACTTCATATTACTCTGAGCCACTTTGTTTATTATCTGGATTTTAAACTGGAAAAATAAAAAAGACAGAAAATATTTCTTCCTCAACGGAGCTCTTATTGGAGCAGGCGCTACTTTTATTTTCCTCGCCAATCCCGGTCTTATCAATGCGGCGATACAGATTATTCAAAAAAAAGACCCGCTTTCCAATGGAGTGTTTTTACAAATGTCCCAGGGTATAGACTTTATGTCATTTTATTTTCCTCTCGCCCTCATCGCCTTTATCCATCTTTTTAAAAAACAAAAAAGCAAACCTCTTCTTATCATCTCATCGGTAACCGCCTTCATCGTTCTTCTCAGAATGTTTTTCTATCAACGCTATCTTATCGAACTGGATTTATTCGTTATTATTTTAGCCGGCGTTGGCCTCACTCTTATCATTCCAAAAGTATTTTCCGAAAAAAGATTTAAAATTTTCTTTTTCACTATCTCCACCGCCTTAATCGTCCTTCATCTTGCTCATGTCAAAAACTACACTCCGTTTATTCCTAAAAATGAATTGGAAAAAATACAAGCTCTCTGTTTGACCACGGAAGAAAATGCTGTAATCATGCCTACTCATACCTATTATTCACCGTGGGTGAGGGGATTCAGCTGTCGGGAAACCTATGCCCCCGGTCTTTTTGAACACAACCGGTGGAATTTGGAAGCATGGGAAAAATTTTGGATTGGAGGAAGAGATGTTAGATACAAATTAATGAAAGAAACTTTTGCGAGCGAAAGACCGGTTTATATCTTCATCGGCGAAAGACAAATTCAATACGATTTTAACAAAACAAACGGATTTGAAAAACTCGACAACTATTTATGGAAATGGCGGTAAGCCAATAAGCCAGTAAGCCAGCCACCGCCAAGGCGGGGTCCCGCAACAGGCGGGATAAGCCAATAAGCTCTAGTAAACTAGAATTTCAGAAATACATCTTTCCGCTCCCTCCGCTCGTACCGCTCCCTCCGCTCTTGAGTTTTTAAATCCGTGTCCTATTGTAGCCCCTATCGCTTATGCAATTTATTCTCGCCATCCTCGTCCTCCTCTCCGCCTATCTTCTTGAAAGCACCTGGATTAAATCCAAGCAAGATGACTGGGTTCAAACAATTATTTTTACAATTATTTTGGGAATTTCAACCCAGTCTATCATCGTCATGATTATTTGGTTGCTCAAAATTCCAATTTCTCTCACGAATATTTTCATCGCCAACAGCCTCCTCATCGTCCTAATTTTGGTCGCAATTATGCTAAAATGGGGCAAAAAGAAGAGAAAAAGTAGATGACAAAAATGTGAAAAATGTTTAAATAATCCTAAATTTATGTCTCTTAAGAGCGGAAGAGACGTATTTATTGAGTAATAACATGAACAAAAAACCGCTAAAAGTAGATTAAAAAAGAGGATTATCATATTTCCGTAAAAAACAAGTTAGCTCACCAAGAAGCCAAAATCCAAGTTTGTCAACGTAGGGGATGGTTGGCTTGAGGATAATGATTTACTCGTGATAAAATCCAAGTTAGCCCGTTCTTATCAATGAACGACTTTCCAATGTTTATATTTACCACCCGTAATCTAATTTTCTTCCTATGAAAAAAGAAACTTTTAATAGATGGCTCAGCATCCTGTTCGTAGCCGTACTTGTTTTTGTCAATATGCCGAGAGTGCTTGGTGCTTTTGTGCTTACGGGTAGTCACATCGATGACACAACTCTGTCAACCAATTCATATTATGGATATAACACAGTCAGTGGTGTGTATGGTTATGGTTATGGTTATGGTTATAACTACTGGGCAACACTCGATTCTGCCTTAAGAGAAGTAGAGCCTTATTCCGGATATTCTACCGATCCCAATAACACTGCTCTTGCGGTTGCTGCAGGGTCAACCACCATTGGTGGTGGTATAGCCAGTGGAACCACAGTTACAGGACCGGCTTCCGGTACGGCGACGATCAATTTTACCTCCATGGAAACAGGTACATTCACGCCTTCCAGCGGACCTTTATCCAGCACCTCTTATACTTATCAAGTTGCCTTGGGTAATACCAGCGATACGGTAACTTTCCAGGATGGTGCCAATTCAACCGTTTCTGTGGCGTTTGCCGCCGGAACCACTTTCTACTCCGATGCTACAACCGACTTTACCGCCTTCCAGGTTCCTACTTTTGGCTTGGTTAGCACCTCTTATACTACTGCCGGCGCTTCTTCTACGGTTGATACCAGCAACGTTATTACTCTTGGTGGAACAACGAGTTCAGCTCACGTTGTTGTTAATCCGGCAGCTACTATTTACTATCCATACACCGGTACCGCTCCGGCAAATATTGCCTATCGTACCACGGCAGGATGGACCCTGGCCGGCGCATGTAACAACGCGACCTCTCTTGGTTCCTCTCAGTATGTTTGTTTTTATGGTGATTCAGCCAATACCAGGTTAATTATTAAGACCAGATATCTTTCTCAATTCGCCGGGACCACTTCTTCAAGTAGTGGTGGCACTAGTACTGGCGGTGGTGGTGGTAGCGGATCAACTGCTATCTGTGGCAATGGTCGTGTTGAAGGAATTGAACAGTGTGATGATGGAAACAGAGTAAGCGGAGACGGATGTAGTGCAACCTGTAGAATAGAAGGTGATAGTCTTACAGATACAACCAGAGCAACCTTTATTATTACTCCGGATGGAAAAAGATTAGTTATTCCCGCTGGAACAGCGGTTCGTAAGGCACGCTTCCCTGATTCACCCCGAGGAACTTGGTACTACTCATATGTGGAAGTACTCAGAAAAGCGGGGATTGTACACGGAACAGTGGCTGGAAATTTTGAGCCGGGAAGAGATCTTACCCGTGCGGAACTTGTCAAGATTGCTCTCAATGCCTTCAATATCGAAGCTCCAAGCTCGGTTTCCTTAAATCCATTTGACGACGTAAATAAAGGTCATTGGGCCGCACCTTACATTCAAAAAGCTAAAGATGTAGGTATTATCAGCGGTTACGCAAACGGAACCTTTCAACCGGACAATCAGGTCAATCGAGTTGAGGCTCTCAAGATTCTTCTTCTCGCCTCCAGTCTGGATATCGAAGGTGGGTCCATGGATTTCCCGGATACGGTAAGTGGAGCATGGTACCAAAGATACGTTGCCTTCGCGCAATCTCTCGGTATAGTTGGTGGTTATCCTGACGGTAGCTTTGGACCGGGCAACTCTATCAAGAGAAGTGAAATGGCCAAGATAGCGGTAGAAACCATGGAAGAAACTTTGAAGTAATCTGAACGCAATTAGCACGCAATTAGTGAAAACCCTCACCCCGACAAGTCGGGACGAGGGTTTTCTTTTTGTTTTTGTATATCCTTTAATTATAAGGATATCACATCGAATTTACTAAAGCTTACCGCTTGCCAACTATACTTCCTCAGCTAATGTCTCCTCTGCCTTCAAAGACGCCTTTGGTCGTCTGGCGACGCCCACCACCACCGTAGCCAGCACCCTTTTTTCCACTACCGGCTTCATATTCGTTTTAATCACAGAGGCCAATTCGGCTCTGGTAGCCGGGCCCAGTCGTCCGGCTCCCGTCTCATAATCACTAACCACTATTCCGTTTTCTTTCTGGAAAGAAAGCACGGCCTGAGTGGTCAAGGTCCCAAAATATCCGGTTGGTTCATGATCAAGATATCCAAGGTTCCCCAGGAGTTCTTGAAGATTATATACACTATCTCCTTGGTCATATTTACTTAAATCACTATTCAGAATGTTCTCAATTTCAGAGATTCTCGAATCAGCGACAATCTTCTTTGCCTCTCTGGGAAGCTCGGCATCAAGAGCTGATTTTCTCGTAACTCTTTCATGAATTGTCAAAACCTTCTCAAGTTCTTCACGAGTTCTGTCCCCATAATATCCCGCCCCGCTATCACTTTCTCCGGTAACCAGCTCCTTCAATTTCTGAAACTCATATACAGCATCAATTGTCTTGTTATTATATACACCGGTTATTCCACCGTCATAATGTCCAAGTTTTTTTAATGCTTCCTGCAAAGCGGTTACTTCCGTTCCACTTATTCCACGACCCATATCTTTTTCCGGGATCTGATTTTTTATGGAAGTATAAAATTCTTCAAGTTTTTCTTGAAGTACATCTCTGGTTTTTGGTCCCAAATGACCGGCTCCGGATTCATCTCTACTCAAAACAATTCCATTATTAATCTGGAATCTATAAACATCCTCATCGAACTCGTCTTCAGACCCATTATGATATCCAAGTATTTCTAAATTTTGAACCGCAGTGTTTTTAACACTATCACTTATCCCACCGGTGACAATCTTTGTAGCCGGATAATATCTCTTCGGTAACTTATTAACGTCAATATCAGCGTACACAATAGAATCCGCTAAATCATCCGCCACTCCGGGAAAATAG
>DAOVYC010000072.1 GCA_030635805.1 bacterium
ATGATTGTGGGAAGCGTGAGGAGTGTGAGGAGCGTTCCCGGACAATACCCGGGTTTGATGCTATGAAAAATAGCTTTTTTGTGCTATAATATGGGGATTTAATAATAAAACCATGGCACTAATTGACGATGTTCAGAATCTTGTTTTATTTTCATTTTCACTCTCACCCGAGCGAAAAGAGGAAGTTATAAAAATTCTCCCGAATTTGGCTGAAGATAAACTAAAAGCGTTAAAGGAGCTTTTTGAAGACGAAGAAAAAAAGAAAAATGAGATAATTAAGAGTGCCGTAGAAAGAAGTCCGGAATTGGCCCAAAAAATTGAGAAAATTGTGAAAGAAAATGTGAACACGATGTATCAGAAGGTGGAAAAGGGTGAGGAAAAGGTGGATGAGAAGGAGATGGAATCGTTGCTGAAAGAACTTTAAACTTGAAGTATATATTTTTCATATTTTAACCTGATTATCATGCCAAATGGAGTACCAGAAAAAATAATTCGTCCCGACGAGCGAACCGAAAAAAAAATTCTCTCTCCGGAGGAATTAAAAGCGAAAGCAATGGGCGATCTGGAAAAAACGCTTGATACAACGGCGCCAAAAGCGATTGATGGTATTAAGAAAGAAGTGGAAAATATCACTAAGAATGAAGCATTTACCAAGCTAGCTCCCGAAGAACAGGAAGCTGTTCGAGGAGGACTGAAAGAGGCAATTTTGAACTATGTTAAGAATTTAAAAGAGCAAATGGACGAAGATTTGGGAGAAGAGGCTCGGAAATTAGAACAGGAAGTTCAAGATAAAATTGATCAGATTTTGAGATAATTGGCTGTCTGAACCATGATAAAAGGATTAAAGGATTTTCCTGATTGGTCATTCATAGTTCTGCTTATAATTTGGGTTTTATAATCCTGTCCATCCTTTAATCAGGTAAATCAGGGTTCTGACAACTGAAAAACTAATACTTCGACAAGCTCAGTATAATAAAACAAAAATTGAAAACAAATTTCTTACAGAACGAATTTGAAGAAAGGCTCTTTGGAGAGAGAAGGTTTGTTTTTTTTGCCGGACCGGAGAGTTCAAAAGGGGAAGTAGAACCACAAGAAGAAGTGGTTGAGGATGAGAAAAAAACAGAGGAAGCTACAGGGGACCCAGTTAAAAATGCAGATAAAGTCTTGGGAGGACTTCGAGACAGTCTTCAAGATCTTGTTAAAAGTAAATCGATCCTGAGTGATAAGATGTTGCGAAAAACATTGAATGAGGCAATTGATGGATTAAATAAGAAAATTACGGATGCTTTAGAGGATAATAAATTAACCCGGGAGGAGTTAGAATCTTTAAATAAATCTGTAAACGAGAAAGTTGAAGAAATTACCGGAGTTAAGGTGGAGCTGAGGGCACAACCCGAAGAGGAAGCAGTGACTGAGAGTGATACAACCCCCAAAAACAAAACTGAAACAAAAGGTGTGAATGATAAGCATTATTTAGATATTATATTAGGCACCCTTCTTCCCAGAAGTAGCGGTACTCCCGTTATCTTTAAGTTCGCAGACAAAGTAGGTAAGGAAGATCTAATCTGGCTAAACCAACATCGAACACAAATTGATGAAATTCAGCTTTCAAAACAGCTGAGCGATCTTCCTCTCAGGGATATAAAAGATCCTCGAATTGTTGAAATAGCTAGTAATCTAAAAAAACAGATTGAGACCGCCCGAAAAATTTTAGACAAACCGTCGGAAAATTCCAAAAGACTTGAGAATGATAGTGGGCTAGAATTCTCGCTTGAGGATAAAGCTCCAAAGGATCGCCGTATAACTTTGGTAAAACAGGGGGCATTGGCTTCAATTAAAAATGAGCTTGGGGCTACATATACTCCTACATTGCAAAAAGAAATGAGTAAAGATTCTTCTTTTAAAGAAGCAATAAATAAAATTAAAGAAAGTGATTCTGAAAGCAAGGTAGATGAGGGAGTGAAGGAATTAAGAAGCCTGTTGGATGATATGAAGAAGGCTTCTGACATTGTTCAAATGGGTATTGATAAGAAAAACGAGCGAATAGAAATTTCGGAAGAAAGTAATAAGAATTTGACTGTTACCAAGGATAGTTATACTGAGCTCTTAGGGAAGACTGGGGAGGCATTACCGAAAAACTTTAAAGATGTTTTTGATAAAATTGGCAAAGAGATTGATGAAAAATCTTCACCCTCGAAAGATTTTCTGATTAGTCAAAGAGAATTAACTGCTTTATCAGAAGCGAATGATAATAGTGTAGTGAAAAAATATTTGAATGAAAAATTTGATAATTTTATGAAAGTTATGAAGGAAATTAATGAGCGAATTGATTCCGGTGACTTAATTTTTTATAAAGACTCTTTGAAAACTAAGAAGGAGATGGGGGGTGGTGAAGATTATTTGAAGGAACAATTGGAGTCAGAGGGGGAAATAGAGCCTAAAGACATTCCTGCTTTATTGGTAAGAGTGTATGAAAAAGAAGGAAGTGTTGGAAGAAAGCAGGGAACTCTTTTTATGGGTTCGTGCATGAAAAAGATTTTAAATCGCTTAAATGCAGAATATGATGGCTATGAAATACAAAAAGTATATATTCCGAATAAGGAATATGTTCTCGTTTATTTTAAAAACGAGAAAACTCATAACAGGTTTTCCCTTGAAATAAGTAGAAATGGGGAAATGACAGTAGCAGGTCATAAAGGGATTAGAGGAATAAGAACTTTAGACGATTTTTCTCAACTCAAAAATGCTCTTCAGGAAAATGAAAATAAAATTACTGAAATAACTCAAAGACTTGAGGGAGATAAAATGAAGCCTTTATTTGAATATGAAGCTCCGGAGGGAGAGCTCAAATATATGATTTCGGCAAAAAAAGTGGCTTTGGCTTCGATCAAAATCGAGTTTGGGGCTATATATACCACTGCAATGCAAAAGGAGATAAGTGATAATGGTATTTCAAAATTTGAGAAAGCAATAAATAAAATTAAAAAGAGTAATTCTAAAAAGGAAATGAATGAAAGAGTAAAAGAGGTAAGAAGCTTGTTGGATGATATGAAAAAGGCTTCGGACATTGTTCAAATGGGTATCGATAAAAAGAACGAACGAACAGTAATATCGAAAGAACTTTCGGATACAAAACCCTCTTTTAAAGATTTTACAGACAAGCATGGTCAGCTTGTGGGGTTATTTAAATATTTTATGTTCACGTTTGCAAAAATCGGGGACGACCCTCGAGAGAAAAAAATAGCCGTCTCAAAACAAAAAGAGATTTCGGAAGAAAATAATAAGAGCTTAGCTACCATTAATGACAGCTATATGAAACTTTTGGGAGAAACTAAGGGGAAATTGCCGAAAAACTTTAAAGATGTTTTTGATAAAATTGGCAAAGAGGTTGTTGGCGATAAATCTTCACCCTCAAGAGATTTTCTGATTACTAAGAGAGAGTTAACTCTTTTATCAGAATCAAATGATAATAGTGTGGTGGAAAAATATTTGAGTGAAAAATTTGACAATTTTATAAGAGTTATGAATGAAATTAATAAGCGAATTGGTTCTGATTCTGGTGATTTAATTTTTTATAAAGACTCTTTGAAGACACCGGAAGAGATGGGAGGTGGTATAAAATATTGGAAAGAACATCTAACAAAAAATGTTGAACCGAAAAATATTTATGATTTGCTGATGACAACATATAAAGAAGAGGAAAGGGTCGGAAGAAGCATGATAAATCAAAATATAATTTTTTCCTTTGATAAGTCTATGAAGCAGATTTTAACAGTTTTGGGGGGAACCTATAAGGGGTATGAGATAAAAAACATGAGCCTTAGTGGTGACATGAAAGCGGATGATACAAAAAAAAATGTTTATGTTACTTTTAAAAATAAACAGACTCAAAAAAAGTTTGATCTTAAGATACAGAAGGATGGACAAATGAAAATAAAATTGATTAGAAAAGGTTGGAGTGAAAATAAACTCAAATCTTATGAGAAAATTTTTACCGATCTTTCTAAACTTGGTAATACTCTTCAGGATCTTGAAAATAGGTGGGACAAGAATAATAAGTAGATGAAACAGAAGAATTGTGGATCCTCTCCTGGCTTTCTCTTTAGGACGTCCATTTTAATTTTCATCTACTACTCGTCAATCGGGCTTCCCAGTCAGGCTGTGTTAAGTTTATAATTTTCGGTAAATTGCTTTCACAACAGAGGTTGCTATACTGCAAATGCTTATTTTATTAACAAATAAAATCATGGATGATGGTAAAAATGGTGGTGGATGCTGTGGCGGATGTGGAAAATAATCTTCTACGTGCAAATGCACAAATAATCCTTTGGATTTAAGCCCGGAGGATTTTTTGATGGTGATTATATAAATCTCGCATCTTAAGAATTTGATTGCTATAATCATTCTGCTTTATCCATAATGGATTATCATGGATTGTCTTTTTTGTAAGATTTTGAAGAAGGAAATTCCCACGGAATTTGTGTATGAAGATGAAGTTTGCAGTGCTTTTAATGATATTAATCCGAAGGCGAAGACGCATGTGCTTATCGTACCCAAGAAGCATATAGATTCGGTGATGACATTGGCGGAGGAAGATAAGGAGATTGTGTCACATTTGATTTATACGGCGAAGAAGATTGCGGAGAAGAAGAATCTGGAGGGATACCAGCTGAGGTTTCATGTGGGAGAAAAGGG
>DAOVYC010000057.1 GCA_030635805.1 bacterium
AATGCATTACTAGATGAGTAGCTTTCGCCGCACCCCTCGCAAGATGAACATAAACGTGCTTATTTAATAGGTAGTGCATATATGCATCATATGTGCGTCGATTTCGTAGGATTATTTTTTTCATATTTATTTTTATTATTTTTTTACTTTTTAATTTTTACTTTTTACTTACGTAGGAGGATCTCCTCGGCTTGCCAGAACCCGCCGGTATTTTTTATGTATAGTCAAAACCCCCAGTATGGCAAAAGCCAAAAGAGGAATTGTCAGAAATGTAAGATGATAGTGATGGAGCAGATTAAACAAAGTATGCGAAACAGACGCTCCAAAAAAACCACGGAACTCATACATCAATGATTGCGACACGTTCATCGAAAGAGCACCACCCAGACTGGTAAATGAAGTATGTGCTAAAGTTCCAAAAAAGAGACGAAGCATCGTAATGGTTACGATGTCTCCCTGCTCCAAAGCGGCCGTTATATACACCGCATTTTCCAAATAAGCAAAACCAAGCCCTACGGACACCCATTTTACCACCGGTATATCCTCCTCCTTTTTTTTATGAATCTTATGATGAAAATGCTCAGCCGTTTTTTTGAGCAATTCTTCAAACGTAGCGAATAAAAATGTTGTCACTATTATACCCAACATAAAATGTAATCGGGACATCTCCAGTAAATGAAATTCGTGGATAATCACCAGAGGAACCGTACTAAGAATCCCGAGAACAAAAGCTTTTAAAGCGTAGAAGAAAGTGCTTTTCTTTCTGCTTACCAGGTAAAGCAAAAACAAGTACACGGGTAATAATGCAATCGAAATTACTAAAAACTTGACGGCCATAAATTTTGGAAAATTTTATGTTTGTTTTTGGATCACGTTTTCACGTCAGCCGCCAAAGTTGGATTGATTTTATGGGATAAAAATGATACAATTGTCTGAAAATGCTTCTTTAAAAAGGCTTGGCGGCTTTTGAAACGGGGGCATTTTCTTTTTTATTTACGCAAACATGCCTTTTTTTATAAAGGTATGCGCTTTTTTAGAACTATTTCATATGTTTTTTATATGTGTTTTATACGACATTATTATTATACCATACTTTTTTCATAAATCAAGTATTTTGTAGCACCAATCCCTCGTTAAGCACGTAATATAGTCATTATTCATAATTCCTTCTCCCCCTATTCATTATTCCCCTTTTCACTTTTTCCTTTTCACTTTTTCCTTACGCCTTGCTAGACTAATAACCAACTTTAATGTCGATAAGTGACCGGAAAAAAACTAATTACCATCCCAGGCATCATAATTCTCACTATAGGGATTATAATCACTGTTATCACAACTCTCCCCTTTTTTCTCCATAATCCCCAAATTCAACTCAATAAGGACGCTGTCTATAAAATATATGAGGAAGAATCAATAAAAATTCCATTTTCTCAATGGATGAACAAAAATTCAGTGGAAAAGAGCCTTTCAACTTCACCAAAAATCCCTTTTAACACAAAATGGCAGGGAAATACCCTTCTTATCGACATAAATTCCAAAGAAAGAACGGGAAATCTTGTTTCTGTTAATATTTCGGAAAATGCCAAAAATATCCTCGGGAGAAAAATATCGAACGCTTTTAGCGTAGATTTCATTACTTCAAAACCACCGAAAGTACTTCATATCCACCCACGAGAAAAAACAAATATCACTGAAAAAATCTATATTACCTTTACGGATGAAATGGCGGATCTCAACAACCCATCAATGATTCACTCAATATCGTTATCCCCGCCAATAAAAGGAACTTGGAATTGGATCACACCATCGACAATAGAATTCTCACCAAAAAACAATTTCGATTATTCCACTGTATATAAAATTTTTATTTCAAAAAACATTACCAATCTGAATGGCATTCGTCTGGAAGATAATTATGAATACGAATTCAAAACAGAAGATTCGGAAACAGATAAAGAATCAGAAAACCCTGATAATAGGGAGGAATCGGAAAATCCACTTCCTCAGCCCCCATTAAACCAAACGGATGAGAAGGGAACAGAGGAAAATGATGTTATCTCTCTTGATCTTGAAAAAAGAAGAGCAATCTTGTTAAATCCGGACGCTCAGGTCGAATCACTGTTAACCGATTCGGAAAACATTAATGAACCAAAATTATATAGCTATATTCATCTTGATAAAAAAATATATTCACCAAATGACACAATATTATTCAAAGGGATAGTAAAATCTCATAAAGATGCGGCCTTTGATATCCCCAAGCCAACACTTATTAATATTGCCGTAAGAGACTCCGATTCTTTCGAAATTTTTAGAAACAGGTATATCACCAATAAAAAGGGAGTATTTGATGGAAAAATAAAACTTTTTGATGATTCACCAAGCGGAACCTATACAATAATCATTTGTTTGGGGACAATGGATTACTATTGCCAGGAAGAAGAATATTATTCCTATTTTTCGGTAGGCGATTCAGGTAATGGTGCGAAAAATTCTCATTTAAATAATCAAATAAAAAATCCCTCCAAAAATGCTCTAAAACTTGAACTGGATAAAGATGAGTATCAAATAGGTGAAACCGCCCGATTACGATTTAAATATAATGAAGAGGCTCGAGCTCTAATAACTGTGGAAAGAAGCAGTGTAAAATATTTCAAAATAATAGATGTATCTCCCGGCTATAGTGCTATCCAAATTCCAATTAAAGATAATTTCTTCCCCAACACTTTTGTCTCGGTTTTGGTGGTGGAAAAAGACGGTACTCAAAAAAATGGTAAACAAGAAATGATGATTAATAAAGAAAGCAGGAAAATAAATCTTACGATCGAAACCGATAAAACCAGATACAACCCCGGAGAAGAGATGACCCTATCAATCAACACCAGGGATTACAAAAACCGGCCAATCAGTGCTGATCTTCTTTTATATATTCAGGAATATTCGGATAAAAAAGAAAAAATCGAGGAAGAGGTTTTCGATTTTTTCTATCACCCCAGAAATCTAAACGTAATAGACACTATCAATACTGAAACTGTCGCAAACAGCAAAACAGAAAATATCACTGAAACTATGATTTGGAAACCAAATATCCATACCGATATTAATGGGGAAGCAAAAATAATCTTTAAAACTCCCAATAAAAATTCTCTCTGGAAAATAAAAATTCTTGCTATTAGCGATCAGGCAAAAATAGGGTTCATAACAAAAAAATTAGATACTAGAAAATCACTTATTTTAAATTCAAATATCCCAAACTTCCTTTATCTGGATGACCAAGTACAAATCAAAACAGCAATAGAAAATAACTCCGAAGAAAAAGAAACCTTTTCGGTAAATATCGAAACGGTTAATTTAACTGTTCATGGGAATAATGAAACCAAAATAAAATTAGACCCCCATGAAACAAGTGAAGTAATTTTTGACCTTGAGGCTCAGTCTGCAAATTTTTCATCGTATGGAAAAATAAAAATTCGTACTTTCAATGAAAATAAAGAGGACCAAATTGAAAAAAATATTCAAATTATTCAGCCGATAAAATCAAAGCACGAAAATATTTCTGGAAAAACAGGAAGTAATTCTTTCCAGAAAACAATTCATATAAATGCAGGTAAAAATGATACGGAAAAAATAAGTATCAATGCTGGTGCAACTTATCTGGCAAATATCGTAGACGATATTAAATATCTGCTTTCAAATCCTATGATTAGTACGATAGATACGATTGGCAGAATCGCCCCCATTGCCGAACTCATCACCACTCTCAAGTTAAAAAGTTTTGAAGAACTCTCTCTGCCATCGCTGAGAGACAAGGCCGGAAATAAAATTTTATTTGAAGATATTGTAAAAAGCTCATTGCAAAAAATTTATGAACTTCAAAATTCGGACGGCGGGTGGAACTTTTGGAAATTCGAAACAGAAAAAATCCAAAGTAATTCCACACTGAGTGCTTTTATTCTTTCTCAGCTCCATAACACTCGAAATGCCGGATTTTATGTAAATCAAAACACGATGAATAAGGCCTATAAATTTGTAGCCAATACACTTTATAACTCAAAAGAAACTGAAGATGAAAATCAGGATATTTGGGAAAGTAGAGCATTTCTTATCGCCATGCTTTCCGAAGCAAACAGATATGAACTTCGACTCATCCAGAAAACATATGAGAACATAGATGAATTAAGTAATGGCGCCAAATTATATTTGGCTCTCGCTTTGGAAAACACAAATCAAAAAACAAAAGCAACCGAGATAGTAAACGGTTTACTCGAAAAACTTCATCGATCCAAAGACAAAACACGGCTTCTTGAGAATAAAAAGGAACCGGCAGAAATTTTGATGTCGGACATCAAAAGAACGGCACTTTTACTTAAGCTAATTCATCGACTAAATATCGAAAATCCGGAAGAGGAAAATATGATCCAATGGATATTGAATCAATCATCGGAAAAGATATCACTTATTGATCGAGTCGAAATTATTTCAATGATTACCGAAATAATAGATACAAAAAAAGATAAAGAGGTTCAGTTCTCTGTTGAGATTGAACTAAATAATCTGAAAATTCAGGCATTTTCAAAAAATAAAAACACCATATTTGCACAAGAAAGTGTTTCGATTCCGGTTTCAAAACTCAATTCAACAAACGATCCGGCTATAAAAATCAGTAAAAAAGGAATTGGAAGATTATTTTTTGAAATAATCAATCCAATTACCACCGATATTAATAAGCTTACCGCCTCTAGTAATCGTATTGGAATAGCGCGAACATATTTGAACACAGAAACAAAAGCTAATCTTGGAAACCTCGCCATCGTAAAACAAGGAGACACGGTAACGGGAGAAATTATTTTAGTAATTCCAGAAGAAAGAAATTTCGTAATGGTAGAAGAGTTTCTACCAGCTGGATTAACCTTTATAAAAGAGGTTTCGGACAACAAGAAGATGAGTCCATTCGATATCCACAAATTTCAAAATAACAGAATTCTACTTTTTGCGGAAAAACTGTCTCCGGGCGTTTACACTTATTCATTTGAAGCGAAGGCTACTCGCATTGGTAAATTTTTCCATCAGCAAACCAAAGCTTTTGAAGTTTACAATCCGAAAATATCAAGCACCACAAAACCCGGCTGGTTTAGTATAGCAGCCAACTAATTCTAGAAAACTAGAGAGCCCCTTCAGATATTTAGAAATTACAAAGGGTCCGGGGGTCTGGGGGAAATACTGACTCCTGAGCGTTTATAAATAGCACAAACATGGTTGGGAGGGAAT
>DAOVYC010000030.1 GCA_030635805.1 bacterium
CCTATCCTTGCTGAAATTACACCTGTACCAACACCAACAAATGATTCAACCCCAAGTTATACATTTAGTTCAGATGAGGCCGGTACTATTGCCTATGGTGGCTCATGCTCCAGTGCAACAACTTCTGCGACAGCCGGGAATAATGCAATTATCTTTAACTCGTTAGCGGATGGAACTTACAGTGATTGCACTGTTACGGTTACGGATGTATTTAGTAATACAAGTTTAATTTTAAATGTATCTACATTTACTGTTGATGCTATGTCACCAGTTCTTGCAGAAGTTACACCTGTGCCAACATCAACAAATGATTCAACCCCAAATTATACATTTAGTTCGGATGAGGCCGGTACTATCACTTATGGTGGTTCATGCTCCAGTACAACGACTTCTGCAATAGCCGGGAACAATACAATAACATTCAATGCATTGGGTGATGGAACTTACAGTAATTGTATTATTAGGGTTACTGATCCAGGTAATAATGTAAGTATACCGCTTGGCGTTACAACATTCACGATTGATACATCTGCTCCATCGGGAACAATAACCGCCATTTTACCAACCAGTGGAATGCAAATTATTGGTGATACTATCATGTTAACCGTAACCGCAACCGGAAATGAAACCGGCTTATTGTTATCCGGAACAATTAATGGTGTTGATGGTGTGAATGTTGTTGATAATAACAATGGTACATACACCATCGATTATATAATTACTGATGGTGATAACGATTTGATAGGTAGTCAAAATCTGCTAAACGCAACTCTAACTTTAACTGATGGTGCAAATAACACTTCTGATCCAATTGAATCAATACCAACAAATACTGTAAATATAGACGCAAATTCACCAGCTATTGTAATTACAGCACCAACCAAAATCAGTATAACCTCAATTACCGATACCAAAATACAGGTAACTGATGCGAATGGTGTTCTTGATGCGAATGTGGCTATTGATGAATTGAGTACAGTGTCCTTTTTAGATTTTACTTGTGTACAAACAGATACAAATACAGTTGATTGTACTATTAATATTACCTCGGGTGGTAATTTGGTTATAGGTGCCACCGACAATAATGGTAACGTTGGACAAACAACTAAATTCAATTACTCAGTTGCTACATATGCAACTCTTCCAAGTGGTGGCAATAGAACATCTTACGCACCACTTTTGGATTCCAATACTTCCACATCCGGTACTCCTTTTTATATTAAAAAAACAATCAATGAAGATGGCACATATGATCGCCCCTTACAGCTTGATAAGGCTATGATTACTAAGAATGGAATGACAGGAGAAAAATCAGCCAGGTTGACGGGATACGCTGAGATTGTTATTAAGCCAAATTCAAAGTCCGCTATTTCAGCTACCATTCCGCCTGATACCACTGTAACCGGTCACAGGGGTTGGAATGGCAAAATTATGCCACCTATAGTAAAAGATGCAACAATGATAATGAGTAGAGGTGAACCTATTGAGGGTGTAAAACGGAAGCTCACTCGAGATGATGTAGATGTAATAGTGAAGGCCGGCTCTATTGGCAATGTGTCTTTAAATTTTTCAAATCCTGTTTTACTTGAAATCCCAACAGATTTGCCTGACGGAACAAATGTAAGTGTCCTATTCTCCCAAGACAAAAATATCTGGAAAGTTCTTGGTGCAACAACAGTGGCAAATGGAATATTCCGGGTTGTAACTGATCAATTGGGTTATTTTACTACTTCCGCCACTCTTGCGGATGAATTAGGTGAAATACCTTTGATGGATATTTTTGTTAAAAAAACAATCTTAAGTGCTGAAAAAACGGTATCAGCTTTTCAAGATATTGCAGAACATTGGGCAGAAGATTACATTGAACAGATTATTGATTTAGGTATTGTAGGCGGTAAAACACCAACCAGTTTTGCTCCGGACGATTATATTACACGTGCTGAAATCACTAAAATAGCTATGGAAGCTTTTAAGCTTGAGCATAATCCTATTATGGTGACATCCTTTACGGATATCAAGCTGGATGATTGGCATGCTACTTATATTGAGGCGGCTACCAAAGCAGGCTGGGTACAAGGGTATGATACGGAATGGAATACCAAAGTGTTTAATCCTAATTTACATCTTAATCGTACAGAAGCTCTTGAAATACTTTTAGAGGCGGCTGGTTTTGAGATATCAGAAGATATCACCGCCAACCTTGGGGATACGGCTACCGGTACTTGGTGTACGAAATATGTTAATTTTGCCAGTAAAAACGGTATTGTAGACGGCTATTTCGACAGTGAATCAAAAATTGACAATGATATCACACGTGCCGAAGTTGCTAAGATTGTGATAAAGATTCTAGATCTTAAAAATTAATAACTTTTATATTTTTCTCAAAAATTAAGTTTTTGGTTTTTTTGGGTTTCATTATATAAAATTGTATCTCCCCCAAAAAGACACTGGCTTTTTGAGGTGTAATTAAGGAAAATATTATCTAAACAATGGGTTTTGGAAAATCATTAAAAAAATCGCCGTGATTTCGGGGATCGGGACCAGGGAGTATTACCGGAAGTTTGGGTATGAGTTGGTGGGGAGTTATATGGTGAGAAAGGTTGGAAGGGTGTAGGGCTTGGGTGAGAATGCGGGGTGATTTCGTGATTGAAAACGAGTTGACGAATATATTTTGCTACCCACTTTTTACATAATCAACTCATTAAATCTTTTTTTAAGAAAAGTAGAAATCAGTCTAGAATTATTTTCTTTTCTAAGTTTAACAAGCTCACGTACATCGCTGTCGTCAAGAACAATAATAAACCCTCTCGAATCTTTTGCGGTATCTTTGCATCTCTGAATAAAAAGATCTTTATCGGCAAATCTTCTACACAATAAAAACCCGACTTGGCCTCTACTTGGTGAAAATCTACTTGAAAGTTGATCTAATTCGGGATTTTTTATATCATCCGAATAATTTTTACACTCTATAAAAATATGGGGTGCTGGATAGCTGCTGGCAAGCCACTTAAAAAATCCTGAATGACCCATATTTGAATACTTAATATCAATCCTCTTTCTACCCGCATGCAATTTAGCTTCTTTATCCGGATCTGTTAGATTCGGATAAAAAAGAGGCGTAAGAAGTCTTTCAATGGCTTTGTGATACCCATCGGCTCCAGCATTACCTGGTAAGATATTTACAACATCGCTGATAAGCTTATCCCATCTTGGCTCATTAATTTCGACCTCAAATTGAAAATCTTCGTGCTGTAAAACTGGAGCAGGTCTTCTCCTCTTGGCATCCCTATAGTTATCAAGAATTTCTGGATGTTCCTTGGTTATCCTGAGGGCATCTATTTTTTTATCTCCATATTTTTCTTTCAGGGACTTTTTGGTGACCCTTCTATTCCCATTCTTGAGAAGCTGAACTAACTTGGTGCCAGCATTTAATTCAAGTTCCTGAAGATACGACAAAACGTAATTCTGAAAATATTCTCGACTACTATAAGTTACTTTTTTTCGAACTATTTCCTTTGGAACCAAAAGTAGTTTCCCTTCGTCAGTCATTGGAAGAGATTCGAATCTACTGGTCCAGGTAGATTTCTCGGGATCCCATAACGGACCAGAATCAATCCCTTTTGTAAGGGGAATCTCAAAATCTTCGCAAACACATTGAGTAAAATCTATTAACTGCTCTCTGATTACATTTGTGGTTATATCCGATATTATATCGACATCGATCCCATCTACAAGTAGGGCAGTATCTTCAAGGTCTACCAGGAGGCTACTTTTTGCAGCCTCACTTTCTGAAAGAGATTTCCATACATCTTTGGATAGCCCAGAACCCATTGCTCTTCCTTGAGCTCTATTAGTGGAAAGACCAAGATGCGTTTCGTTCGGCTCATGTAAAGCTCCTAGGAAACGTAAAGCCTTTTTATGGTCATTGCTGTGTATAGCATCAAGAACATTTTGAAAGAAATGCTGTAAAAGAAAAACACATCTATTCCCCCACGGACTGTTTAGAAGGCGTATTGCACGAGGATCCAAAAATAAAGATGTATCCCCATATACATCTACGTCTACAAAGGGTAACTCACCCTGCGAGTAGTCGAGTCCAAAATATTTAGACACTCTAGAAATTTCGTGATTTTCTTGTTTTTCATTTTTCATCAAAAATAATTAGCACTCAGCATTATAGAGTGCCAGTCTATGCTGTCAAGCAACGAATAACAAATTTAGTAAAGAGGGGGAGAAATAATTTTGGGAATTTATTGGAAATCTCCCTAGGGTCTTGCTACGATTACTTTAGTAATTACTTTCTAACAAGAAAATTATGATAAATCATACAAAAAAACTTGGAGTAAAAAAAATGGTAATAACACTATTCATCTTTTTTGGATTGATAACTGCTAGTGGCTGTGGCTCAGTATCGAGTATTCCAAGTGGCAACAATACAGAAGAAGCTCAAGTATTAGAACAGGAAGAAGTTCAGGCATCAGAACAAGTTGCAGTCGTTTTTGATGTAGAGACACTCTATGGCAGAAATGTAGACGAAATCATATCTATTTTGGGTGAACCAAAACATAATACTGAACCAAGAGACTTACAAATCAACATCCAATCGGAAGATCAGCTGGCCAAAGAGTGGGACAAAAGTTGGGAAAAAGATGGATACGCATTATTAGTTACCTACGATGTCGCAAGTAGAGAGGTTATAGATTTTTTTGTATCAACGGACGATCCTTCGGGGTTAATAAAAGATATTGAGAAATTGAAGAAGATTTTAAATGTACAAAACTCTACAAACTTTACGGTTAAGCCGGTTAAAGCCTTGATGTATCCGTCTTCTTATACTGGTATTACGGTAGTGCCAATAAAATAATTTTGATACTTGTTTATTCAAATTATTCCATTCGTCATGAAAAAAGTCTTAATTCGCATTGTAGTAAGCCTTCTTCTGACTGTAAATCAAACATATGCCCATCCGGGGAGAACTGATGCAAATGGTGGTCATACTTGCCGAACCAATTGTTTAGCGTGGGGTTTGAAGGATGGAGAATATCACACACATAATAGTAGTGGTGGGTATACCAATGCTGAAGGAGATGTATTTGATAGTCAGGGTAATCTAATAGCCCCTGCTCCTGAGCCGGAGCCTACTCCCCCGCCTCCACCAGAACCCACACCAACATCTGAGCCGGTGATTGTTCCGAAAGTAATCACAACAACACCGCCTCCGCGAACAAACGTTGCTCCAGAAATTGAGGCTGTTACTGAGACAGAACTTGCGGTAGAACCAGATCCTGAGCCGGCTGTTCTTGAGGTGCCCGAAGAAACACGACCAGAAAGTGATGATTCTGATGAAGGATCCACTGCCGGAGCTGTTGTTGTACTTGCCGGAATTGGCGGCGCTGGGTATTATGCGGTGCGAAAGATGAGAAGGAAGAAAAAATAAACCACCCCCTAACCCCAACAGGATGAGCAAAAAAATGGCAAAAATTATCTGGCTGGTAATCGTTGTCCTGTTTATAGGAATGGAGGTTTATCATGTTGTCGTTGGAAATTATGGTGATCTGGTGATTAGTCTTTTAATAGTAATTGTTCTGCTTTCCATACTTGGAATTTACTTTTTGATAAGAAAATCGGGTAAGAAGTGATTTTTGACGCTTGCCAGGCAAATTCCTAAGCCCAAAATGCTGACGCGTTTTGGGCTTTTTGTTGGTAATCTCCCCGTGATCTTGCTACGATTGCTTTAATAGTTATTTTTTAACAAAAAAAATTATGGTGTTATCTGTTTTAGTGGCAAAAATGCTTGCCATTTTCTACCTCTCCGCCGGAGTCGCGGCGCTGGGTGGCAAGGTTAATTTCGGAAAAATAGTTGGTGACTTTGAGAAGTCATCAGCACTTATTTTTATTACAGGATTCATCAGTATAGTTGTTGGTATGCTTTTGGTGACATATCACAATATCTGGGTGAAAGACTGGACGGTGCTTATCACTATCGTCGGTTGGGCGGCACTTGTGAAAGGGGTCTTGTTTATCGCCTTCCCGGGCTTCATATCGTGCTTCAAGGGTATATACAAAAATACCCGGATCTGGGGGGTTATTATATTTATCATCGGGCTTATGTTTGGGTACTTCGGATTTGTGCTGTAGAAGGCCTGCCAAATTAAATATTTACTAAAGTTGCATATATTAGTTGCTTTTTGAGCTGTGAAAGCTTAAAGTCTCTTGGCTATTTATATAATAAAAAAATAAGATGAGAGATTTTAGACAAGACAGATCGTTCGGTGGTGGAGGTAGAAGAGACGGAGGGGGTAGAAGAGACGGAGGTAGAACTGAAATGCATAAGGCTGTTTGTGCCGAATGTGGAGAGAGATGTGAAGTTCCTTTTAAACCAAGTGGGAATAAGCCTGTTTTATGCAGTAATTGTTTTAAAAGAGATGGTGGCGGTTCAGACTCAAGAAGATCCGGGGGAAGAGACTTTGGCAGAGGGGGAAGAGATTCCGGCAGAGGGGGAAGAGATTTTGGTGGCGATAGACCAATGCATCAAGCGGTTTGTTCCGAATGCGGAGACAGGTGTGAGGTTCCTTTTAAACCGAGTGGGAATAAGCCTGTTTTATGCAGTAATTGTTTTGAGAAAAGCGGTGGAGGGAAAAAGAGCGGAGGAAGGGGCAGTTCCAGTTTAGATTTAAAGGCGGTGAACGAGAAGCTTGATCTGATTTTGAAAATACTGGAGCCAATTACCGAAATGGAATTGATTGATGCCAATGAGCCGGAGCTGAATGACTTCATGGAAGATTTTGAAGAGGAAGTAGTCAAAGACAAGAAAGCCAAAAAAGCTAAGAAGGCTGAAAAGAAGGAAAAGAAGGAAAAGAAGGTAGAAAAGAAACCTGCTAAAAAAGTAGCTCCGAAGAAGGTTGCGAAGAAAGCGGCTAAGAAACCAGTCGCGAAAAAGGCTGTGAAGAAGGCTACGAAGGCTAAGGCTAAGAAGAAATAAGGCTGTTTCTTGAGATTCTACAGTAAAATTGAACTATATAATTTTTTCACTATGAGAATAAGATTTTTTATTGTTTTTTTGTCTGTTCTATTACTTGCGGGTTGTGCGGATGTCACCGAAACTGAAGTTGATGAGATTGCCTACCGCTGGGAGATGTATGATCTGAATTTTACTTATCCGGAAGAGCTTAATATCTATGAAGACAGGCAGATCATTTTTAATGATGATATTTTTGATACGATTATTATAACCGAGAGTGACCTTGCAAATGCCGTAAGTATTGAACTGGGAATAGAGATTATGGCACGACAAAATGTAACGGTTGAGGATATGCTCACCGGTTTTGACGGGAAGATGGATTATGAAGATAAGGGAGTTTACAGGGCGGGAGATGATAAATTTAAGAAGATTTGTTATGATTTTTTCGGTTCACCGCGCTGTAGTTATCTTATTGAAAAAAATGAGATTTA
>DAOVYC010000105.1 GCA_030635805.1 bacterium
ATTTTGAATTTGGGAGAGCTCCTTGAGCATCTTGCGCGTATCGTACAACCTTGCTTTGAATGACCTTGTCTTTTGCAACTTCCTCCGAAACCAAAACCGCCACCAAACCATATCGAACCTTAACAACTTCACCACGAACCACATCAACATTCATTTGTGTTACCAACAAAGTAACAACTAGAAATGCAACGATAATTTTTTTAATTTTCGAGATGAGCATAAATGGGAGAAAAATACGCGGTAATATGCAGAAAAACCCTTTCTGGCATCTTATCAGAAATATAGCTAAACAAAAATATCTAAATGTGTATTTTTTGGCTTCCGTCAATGGGAATAACGAGAAATATGCTCCCCAAAAAAAGACATCTCATCTCACGAGACAATATAACAAATTTTTTATTTTTTATATTTTAGTTTTTATATTTCAAGACCCCACCACCCTCAACACTTCCGCCAAACTGGTTTTACCTTCCAACACCTTTATAATTCCATCCTCTTTCATAAATAACATATCTTTTTCCTCAAAAACTTTTTTGTAAAAATCTTCCGAAGAAGCATCGGAAGAAACCAAAGCTTTCAGATCATCATCAAGAATTAGGATTTCTGTTAAAGCTAACCTTCCCGCAAAACCGGTGTGACGACACTCGTCACATCCTTTGGCATCAAAAACTTTTGATGGCATTTGATATCCGGCGTTTGGACGAATTTTTTGAATTCTTTCGATATGACTTGAAATTTCCGCTTGTTCGGATTCAGTCATTTTTCTTTCTGTTTTACACTTTTCGCAAAGCACTCGAATAAGCCTCTGAGCCATCATCATATGAAGCGCCGGAGCAAGTACAAAAGGTTTTACTCCCATATTCAAAAGACGTGGAATCGCTTCCAGGGCAGAATTGGTATGCAGAGTTGAAAGAACAACATGTCCGGTCAGTGCCGATTGCGCCGCTGTTTGCGCCGATGGTAAATCTCGAATCTCACCGATCATAATCACATCAGGATCCTGTCGCAGGATCGCTTTTAATCCATCTTTAAAAGTGTATCCATCATCCGGATGCACCTCCGATTGAACTACCCCCTCCAATTCATATTCCATGGGATCTTCCAGAGTAATAACTTTATTTTCAGAATTATTTATATGACGAAGTGAAGTGTACAAAGTTGTCGTCTTTCCGGATCCGGTTGGACCGGTCACCAAAATCATTCCGTAAGAAGCTCGAAGAGCTTTTTCTATCGTACCCATATTTCCTTTTTCAAAACCAAGTTGCTCAAAATCTGTAAGAGCACTTTGTGAATCCAAAACCCGAAGAACAATAGATTCACCCTGTTCTGTAGGTAGGGTGGATATCCTCACTCGCACTTTTCTCTCTTCGTATTCAAACCCGAATTCTCCATCCTGTGGAACATCTCTCACATTTATTTTTACTCCCGCATTATGTTTTATTTGAGTGGAGATTTGATCAAACTGTTTTTTTTCAATATGAAAAACTACTCGAAGTACTCCGTCCATTCTAAAGCGCAAAACAGCATCAACTTCAGTCGGTTCTATGTGCACATCACTTGCACCGGTCTTCACCGCCAGAAGCTGAATAAAATTCAACGCCTCTGAGGCAGTCAGCCCTCTCACTTTTTCTCCAAACTGCTCAAAGTCCCTCTCACTTTTTCCCACTTCTAAAATTATATCTTTCTCTAAAGTATTTTTTAATTTTATTTTCTTTTTCTCACCAATTTCGTACTGGGAAAAGGCATGCTCTATTCCCTCTTTCGAACACAGGAATATTTTTACCTCATACCCTTGTCCGCTCAAAAGTAAAAGAATTTCTTTTGTAAATTTCAAATCCGGATTTACACAAGCCACATGAATTTTCTTATTCACCTTCTTAAAAATCACCATCTGCCCTTTCTGAATTTGTTCACGAGAAAGAACATGTAAAACATCACTCTTTAATGGAATTTCTAAAAGTGGAATATAATTTATTCCTTTCTCCTTCGCTTCTCGCGCAATATCCTTTTCCGCAATCTCTTGCTGAATATTTTTTAATTGTTTTTGCAACACGCCACCACCGGTATCACCAGTAGTTTTCCCGGTAGCCGTACCCGCGGTTTTTATCTGAGATTGTATGTCATCAGCCATAAAAAAATCAGCTATATTAGATCATTATAGCATAAATAAGGCTTAGATACTAGTGGTCTAGTTAACCCTGAAATCTAAAAAAGCACTTCAGTTGTCTGAACCCTGATTTTCTTGATTAAAGGATGGGAAACAGATAAACCAGGGGCTCAAATCTCCCTCCGCTATCGCTCCCCCCTCTTTAATCAAGAGGGCAACTTGTGCTCCGCATGTTCTTCTGAAAACTAGAGAGCCCTCATTATATATTCAGAAATTACAAAAGGCCCGGGGTTTGGGGTGTGATAGTAGCGAACTTTGTGTTTCGTAGCAAAATGACTGTGAGCCTGTCGAACAGTCATGGAGCGGAGAACCCCGTAATGAAATAATCAATAAGATTATAATTTATCATTTTGATTATTTCTTGAAGGGGAACAAAGACCTATTGAACTCGCTTCTGAGCACGTATAAATAGCACAGTGTTAGCTAGAAGTTTAGTGAACCCCAATGTTTTTTTGGTTCTTTTAGGTAGTAGCGAACAAAGTGTTCCGTAGCGGAGAAGATCCTGAGCTTGTCGAAGGAGATTTGTAGCGAAGGATGTCGCAAAGAAATTTATATTGGAGCCAAAGGCTGAACTATATAGACAATATTAATTTCTTGGAGACAAGCTTTGTCCTATTGAAAGACACCAAAAAAGAACAAAGAATGCAGTTGGTCCTCAAAAAAGCCCCCTCCATAACGGAGAAGGCTTTTACATTTAATTCTAAATTTCTTGTTCTTTCTTAACTTCCTTCACTATCTGATCCAAAACCTTTTTATTCCCTTTCAAAAACGCCTTCGCGTTTTCTCTCCCTTGCCCTAACCTCAACTCACCAAAATTATAAAAAGCTCCGGATTTAGCAACAATATCTTTCTTCACTGCTAAATCTAAAACATCACCGGCAAAAGAAATACCCTCATCGTACATAATATCAAAGGTGGCCATTCTAAACGGAGGTGCTGTTTTATTTTTTACAACTTTTACTCGCGCATGAACACCAACTATCTCCTTTTGATCACCCGTCCCCACATCTATTTTGCCAACTGATCGAATATCCATTCGAACCGAAGAATAAAATTTGAGAGCATTTCCGCCGGAAGTGGTTTCCGGATTACCAAACATAATCCCTATTCTCATTCGTATTTGATTGATAAAGATAACTGTCGTTTTTGATTTAGCAACAATAGCAGTAAGTTTACGCAAGGCCTGACTCATCAAACGAGCCTGAAGACCCATATGATGATCACCCATTTCACCTTCAATCTCCGCTTTTGGCGTAAGTGCCGCCACCGAATCAATCACAATCACGTCCAAAGCATTTGAATTTACAAGAGTTTCTACAATAGCAAGCGCCTGTTCTCCGGAATCCGGCTGAGAAATAAGAAGATTATCCGTATCCACTCCAATTTTTTTCGCATATTCCGGATCAAGAGCATGTTCGGCATCAATAAAAG
>DAOVYC010000038.1 GCA_030635805.1 bacterium
GGAAGAAGGGCAAAACATTGAAAGTGAAAAAGGGATAGTCGTTATTCTCGACACGGAAATATCGGAAGAACTCAAACTGGAAGGCCTCGCTCGCGACATTATCAGACAAATCCAGGATTTACGTAAAAAATCAGGGTTCAACGTAGATGATCGTATCACTATCGGTGCTCTATCCAAGAACAAAGAAATCATGAAAGCCATAATCAATTTTTCCGACTACATTAAAAAAGAAACTCTCGCCATAGAAATTACCGAAGAAACAGTGAGTCAAAAAAATAAAGAAGTTGTCAACATAGGGGATGGTGAAGTAGAATTCTCACTGGTCACGGACCATAAAACATAAAACATTGTAGCCCTCCGTCATTCCTGATTCATAATTCATAATTCCCCTCATTATGCCCAAAACAACAAAGAAAACCATCGCTAAAAAAACAGCCCAAAAAAAAACAGCTAAAAAGAAAGCCATCCCTAGGAAAAAAGCTGTTGCCAGAAAAGCCATTCATCACAGAGCGTCTCATAGACATCTCTCCCCCTGGTGGGTTTTTTGGACGTATCTTTTTGGTATTCTCTTTCTTGGGCTGATTGTCGGCGGTGCCTACACCTACTACAACCCGGGCATTATCAAGAAAATTGATGATAAAATCGGAGCCTCCATTCTCGAGGACAATGTGGAAAAATTTTGTGATGAGCAATTATTTAAAGATAAAAAAGGCACAATGGGACTTTTTGAAGTAAATGGTTTTGTTTGCCAATCAGGCTCAATTATTCCCATAGAAATTATTTACGACAGTGAGTGTGAAGAATGTTTATCTCCAAGTATCGAAAATACCCTGCAACTTCTCATGCCCACCAGTGTTATCACCAAAGTAGATGCCCGAGGACAAGGGGCGGGTATTCCGGTTGGGACTCTCCCATACGTTATCATCGATAAAAAGATTGAAGGGGCTCCGGCAATGCAGATATTGGGAGAAAAATTATTTGATGCCGGAGAAAAATATCTTCTAAATGCAAGTACTATTGCAGATACACCACGAACGGTAATCACCGAAATAAATCTTACCGGCTCGCCGTTCAAAGGCGACACAGAAGCTCCTCTAACCGTTGTCGAATTCATCGGCACAAAATGTCCCGCCTGTGCCTCATTTTCCCAAGACAGCTGGGAGGAAGTAAAAGAAATTTTAATAGACGAAGATATGATAAAATACGTCTCTAAAATATTGCCAATTGGAGAAGATGAAGAACAGGCTCAGATGGTTGCTAACGCCACACTCTGCGCAAACGATCAGGGAAAATATTTCGAATATATAAATAAACTCTATTCATTCGACGGAGAGAAAGACAAAGATGTGCTTGTTGAAATAGCCGGTACCGTAAAACTGGGGGGAACGGAGTTCAAAACATGTCTGGAAGAAAAAAGATTTAATACAACAATAAAATCATTCATAAGCGAATTAAAAAAACTGGAAATCAATACAATCCCAAGTTATCTCGTTGGAAACCGTCTCTACGCCGGTCCGTTATCATTCGAAGAACTGGAAAAACTGGTAAATGATGAACTACAGAGAAGAGCGGCAAATCAGGAAACCAAAATTGAAGCGGAAAACATAAATGACGAACCGATTCTTGGAACGGGAGATTTGGGGATTCAAATTTACTCGGACTTTGAGTGTAACCAATGTTATATCGATTGGCAGATGATAAAAGAGGCAATAAAAGATCAGGAAGACCGGGTGGCTATTACTTTCACCAACTTTCCGGATCAGACCGGTGCTTACAGCGAGCTAGCGGCTATAGCTGGCGAGTGTGCTGTGTCCCAGGGCAATTTCTGGGATTATATGAACCTCCTCTTCGATAATGGAGGAAACCTTCGTCGAGACAACCTGGAACGGCTTGGTGTACAGTCCGGATTTGGCGGAGAATTCACAGCCTGCATGCGAGCAAGTGAAACACTCCCCGAGGTTTATTCCGATATAGAAACTGCCAAGCTTGCCGGTGTTGAAAAAGCACCCGTCTACATCATAGATAGTGAGATTATTGAAGCACCAGATTCAATTGATGGCTGGAAAGAACTGATCAACGAAAAACTAGGCAAGCAGTAAGCAGTAAGCTAATAAGCAGTAAGCTCTAGTAAATTAGAGCTCTCTGCTGGAGCCCCGCCTTGCGGGGTCTCCACTAGCAAACAGGGAGACAACCTGCAAGGTTACTCCAGTTAGAGCTTCCTTCCTCCGCTCCCTCCGCTCCTCCCGCTCCTGAGCCCTAAAGTCGCCCCAGCAATTTTTCCGCTTGTTCACCACTTTCTTCTAAGTGGGATTGTTCCTTTTTTCTCGCCTCCTGCCATTTTTTACGTGACTTTCTAGTCAGGTAATTTTTTATATAATCTTTCTCTATTTTCTCCACCTGCTTTTTATATCGAGTATTAATCTCTTCCAGCTTATCTTTTTCAGTTGTCAAAATTTGTTTCAATTCATTAATTTGTGAATCAATCATTTGTGGCATCAGCCCAATCCAGCCATCTTTTTCAACTTTCTGCATTGTGTCTGATTCCGCAATCAATCTCAAAACTTCCTTCAAAACTTTCGGATCACGTTCAGCAGTAGCTCCCGCTACTCCCGTAGTATTCCGACCACCTGTATTTTGTTGTTTATTATCCATTTAAATTCGACAATATCAGTTAATTATAGCAGAAAAACAAAGATTTCTCAATAAAAAATTTGATAAAAACACTAATTCCAAAACATTATAAAATGGATTGTCTGCACACAGACAATCCAAGTCGCCATCCCTTAAGATCGCAGAGATAGCGGGTAAATATTCCAGTTCCTAAAAATCAAGGAAAAGAATAAGTATAAGGATAATACATTATTTTATATATAAGCCAAGAAAAGAAAAGTGGATTACTCGTGCAAGTAATCCACTTAATTTGAGCTCATCCCACCTAGCTACAAGCAACTCATGAAAGGAAAGGAGGCATATGGCAGGATGAGCCTTGAGAGATGAGTTCAGGCTAAACTCATCGAGAGAAGCAAGCAAAACATGACAGATACTACATTTCTTTCTAAATAAGTCAACAAAACAAGACAAAATATCCTGAGTTCTAAAACCCATTCTAAAACCTCAAACTTTAGAAAAGTGGATTGTCTGTAAAATACAGACAATCCACTTATTTGCGCTCATCCCACCTCGCCCGTGTCAACTTTATACAGATGTCAACTTTACGCGGAAACAAAAGCAAAAGAAGAAGCAGTATAATTTGATGGGATGAGCCGACACTATAGGGGATAGGTAAGTGACATGTGGGTTACTTAAACCTATCCCTATCTTCCCCGAGAATTGGAGAGATAACAATCATTGGATTGTATTACGATACTACATTTCTTTCTAAATAAATCAATAAAAATCAGCCAAGAATATGCACTCTACTTTTTCCACTGTTTATTTCTTGTTTATAACTAATGCACTATAAATAGTATAACTAAAGAAAACGGCTTAAAATAAAGCAAAACAAAACTACACCCGAGAAAGAGATTTTAAGGTGAATCCCCGAAAGGGGAGAGAAGATGCCCCTGGGGTATATAGAAAATATAAGAATGTCTTATGGTCGGGATTATTTAACAAACATGTTGTATAGCCACGCCAAGACAACGCCCCCAATAAATCCATCAATAAATGCCCAGATGGCACCTATGAACGTTCCTCCAAGGGTAGCATCATATCCGAGGTACAGCTTTCCGATCCAAGTAACAAGTTCACTCCAATAAGGCGTAAACGTTACCAAGAGAGTTATAAGCACGATGCAAATTGCCCACATCAAACCGCAGGCGAGACCAAAGGCACTAACTTTAAGTTTCATAGAGGTAAGGATTAAGAACTAAGAACTAAGAATTAAGCAACTAGAATTTACAATTTACAGTTTACAATTTACATTCAAGAAACAATTCACAATTTACAGTTCAGAAGTTCTGAAATACATTCGTTAAGATCCGTTCAATTCGTTAAATTCGTGTCCCATCGTAGCCCCTTTTCCGTTCCCTGTTTCAAGTTTCAAGTTACAGCCCTGTTCCCTCCTAAGCGTCCCAATAATCTTACGGTTCCCACAGTTCCCGAGCCCTACCGACTCCAGAGCTTTTTCGCCTCCGAAATCTTCGTGCCGGAGAACATTAAAAGAAATGTTCTTGTTACTATTATGGCACTAAACATCGAGATCAAAATTCCCACAGCCAGATTGATAGCAAACCCGCGGATAATACTCGTTCCAAAGAAATAGAGAATCCCACAAGTTATCAATGAAGAAACATTCGAATCCAAAATTGAACTCCAGGCTCTTTCAAATCCCACCTCTACCGCCGATACAAAATTCCTTCCGTTTTTAAACTCCTCTCTCACGCGCTCAAAAATCAAAATATTCGCATCGATTGCCATTCCTATAGAAAGTACCACACCGGCCAGGGTAAGCACAATCGGATTGGATAGCACCGCGGATATAAAGAAAATTCCAAAGACACTCAAAATTATAAATACCGTTTTCGACCAGCCATCCAGCCTGGAATTAAATGTTCGAAGAACAAAGTAAAGCCACAAAACTCCCGTAATCAAAAGACCTAACCAGCTGGGAATAGTAGACTGAATAACAAATATCAGGAAGAAAGCATATACGCTTAAAGCGGCCACGGCCAGCAATCCAGGAAGACGGTAACAAAGAATCATGTAAACAGCCAATATTGCTAAACCGATTATTCCGGCATGGAGACTCTTTGTGAGAGCGTCACTACCAAGTGAGCTGGAAACATTATACTCATTAGGTTTTTTTAACGGAGCGGGAATAGATCCCGCATTCAAGTTTCTTGCTAAAGAGCTGGATTCCGCTAACGCTTTCTGAACATTCGGTTCCCCCAAAGTTATCTGAGCGTTACCGCCGGAAATCTTTCCATTCACCCGGGGTGCGGAAATAAATTCCCCCCCCACAAAAATAGCCAAAGGCTTGCCAATATTTCTTTCCGTAATTTCTTCGAACAACTTTGCTCCCTCACTATTAAACGAAATGGCTACATAGGGCTGGAAAGTTGTCTGATCATAAGCTACATCCGCTCTCTTGAAGTGTCTGCCATCCAGCCCCGTATTCTTCCACGGATCAGGGGTGGTGGAAAACAAGATTCTTTCTATCATAAATTGATCTTCTTCTCGTACTCTTCGGAGTGTCTCATTTGCTTTCTTCCGGGCTTCTTCCTCACTTAAATCACTCTCACACCCTTCTGCCCCATTGTAACAAATACGAATCACAGAACCCTTGTACAAGGACTCATTCTTATTTTTCTTATCAGTTAACAAAATAATATGATAACCAAATTCAGATTTTACGATGTCGGATATCTCACCGATTTTCAAATCAAAAGCAACATCAGAAAAAGCGGCTACCATATCTCCCTCCTTAAAATACCCTAAATCTCCGTACTGCCCTTTGGAGCCATCGTCTTCGGAAAATTGTAAAGCCAAGGTGCCAAAATCAGCATCCTCCTCACGCAAAGCCCGCAAAAGATCTTCGGCTCTTCGTTTTGCGTCCTTATTTCTTTGGGTAATTTTTTCATTTTCTACCTCAATTTCCGGTTTATCTTCCTCTAATTTTTGTAACTCTTCTGTCTTAATCAAAATATGCTTTGCTCGGACATACCTTTCCGGATCAGTCTTATCAAGCTTATCTTCTATTTTATAAATATAAAATCCGCTTTTATCCTCAATAACATCACTAACTTCTTCCTTGTTCAAATCACCAAGAGCTTTACTAATTGCATTAGAAGGGAATTCTTTATCACGCTTATAATCAAAATTGATATTAGATTCATAAGAAACTTCTTGAGCGACTTTCACAAAATCCTCCGCATTCTTTGGATCTCTCCGTAGTGTTTTTTTCTTATCCAAAACCTTTATCACATTATATCCACCCTCGGAAACCACACCCTGACTGGTATATACATATTCCTCAATTGCCGATCTGATCTGAGGAATTACTTCATTTATAGCCGATGAAACAACCAAAGAACGATATTCACTATTAATTTCCTCCGCATATAACCATCCATCCTCTATAAACTTCGCGTTATAATCGTCAGCAACTTCATAAGAAAGTTCTTCCAAATCCTCCCCACTGCGCGCTCTTCCAAGGATTTCATTGGCTTTTGATTTAATTGCCGCTTCCTCATGTTGCTCCAACTCGGTTTTTTGTTCTTTAAATTCAAGCAGAACTACTTTTCCCACTTTCTTTTTTGCTTCACCCAAATCTTTTACTCC
>DAOVYC010000136.1 GCA_030635805.1 bacterium
CGGAGAAACTGTTATTTATAAGCTTCTTTATTTTATTGACTTTGATTTTTATGAGAAATACGAGGAACAATTTATTGGCGCCACTTATATTAAGAATAATTTTGGTCCTACACCGATTGAATTTAAAGAGGTTATAAAAATGATGCAAAAAGACGGCGAAATAGAACTAGTTAAAAGTAAGTTTTTCAATTATCCTCAGAGGAAGTATCTTCCCCGAAAAAAGGCGATCCTCAAGAGCTTATCCGCTCTAGAAAAAGAGCACATCGACGAGGTCTTAAATCGTTCCGTCTCCGGGACAAAACTGGTAGATATGACTGCCAATCAGATTAGTGAGTATTCTCATGGTGATTTGCCCTGGAAGGCTCATAAAATGGGAGAGAAGATATCTTACGAAAGTGTCTTTTATCGTAACGACCCTTATTCTGTAAAAGAGTTTGAAGATGCGCTATAGCTTTACGGATAGATGCAAGAGGGATCTAAAAAAACTTTCCAAGCGATATAGAAGTCTGGGAGAAGACATCAAGAGATTTTGTGATTTACTTGAGATGGTGGATTTTCAAAAGAACAAAAAATTTGCCATTCTTCATTCCATAAAAAATATCCTTATTGTCAAAGGACGCTTGTTTTGCCGAACCTTGAAAGGAGATACTCTTCGGGCTATTTTTAGTTACGACACGATAAATAAGTCAGTAGTTCATATCGAGATTTATTTTAAGGGTGACAAGGAAAATGAAGATAAAGAACGAATCAAAAATTTCCTTAAAAATTTAAATTAGTTTTTTCCCAAACTAAAAATTCCCCACCCCTTTTCATTGACAATAACCAGCCTCCCTGCTACCATCCCCCTGCTTTTTAGCACTACTTTAAATATCATTTAATTTCTTATCATGGCAGATGTATTCAACAGAAATAAGACTCATGTAAATGTAGGTACCATTGGTCACGTTGATCATGGTAAAACTACTCTTACCGCGGCAATAGCCACTGTTCTTTCCAAGAAAGGCTTTGCTTCCGAGAGATCATTCGACTCTATCGACAACGCGCCGGAAGAGAAGGAGAGGGGTATCACCATTGCTACCTCACATATTGAGTATGAATCGGACAAGCGTCATTATGCTCACGTTGACTGTCCGGGGCATGCCGATTACGTAAAGAACATGATCACCGGGGCGGCTCAGATGGATGGTGCTATTCTTGTGGTTTCAGCGGCCGATGGTCCGATGCCGCAGACCAGAGAGCACATTCTTCTCGCTCGTCAGGTAGATGTTCCTTACATTATCGTTTTCCTCAATAAAACCGACATGGTGGACGATCCGGAACTTCTGGAACTTGTGGAAATGGAGGTTCGAGAACTTCTCAATAAATACGAATTTCCCGGTGATACCACCCCTATTATCAAAGGTTCATCTCTGAAAGCTCTGGAAAATCCGGATGATGAAGAGGCTACCAAGTGTATTCACGAACTGGTTGAACAGCTGGATAACTACATCCCGGATCCGGTACGCGAACTGGACAAAGATTTCCTTATGCCTATAGAAGACGTTTTCTCTATCAAGGGTCGCGGTACTGTTGCTACCGGTCGTATTGAACAAGGTATTGTAAAAGTGAACGACGAAGTGGAAATGGTCGGGATCAAAGAAACCAGAAAAGTGGTGGTTACCGGCGTGGAGATGTTCAAGAAAATGCTGGAACAAGGTCAAGCCGGCGATAACGTTGGTATTCTTATTCGCGGTATTGAAAGAGAAGAAATTGAGCGCGGTATGGTTCTTGCCAAGAAAGGCACTATCACTCCTCATACGGAATTCGAATGTCAGGTCTACATTCTTACCAAAGAAGAAGGTGGACGACATACTCCGTTTTTCAAAGGATACAAGCCTCAATTTTACATTCGTACCACGGACGTAACCGGTGACGTTACTCTTCCGAAAGGAGCGGAAATGGTTATGCCCGGTGACGACGTTAAAATCAAAGTTGCTCTCGGAGCTCCTATTGCTTTGGACGAAGGTACTCGCTTTGCTATCCGCGAAGGTGGTCGAACCGTAGGTGCCGGTGTTATTACCAAAATCCTTAAATAATCTACCCAAATCGGAACTCAAACCCCATTCTTCTCGGAGTGGGGTTTTTTAAAATTTGATTTTAAGATATTATTTAGTACAATGACTAACTTTCATCAAAATTTATGGAGAATGATGGTGACGGAACGGAACATAGCGTATTTAACACTCATCATAAGAGTGAAGTATTGAAGAATATATTTCATATATGCAAAGAAGAAAAGAAACAAGATGACGAGAAAATCAGACTCGCTATTGAAAAAATACTATGTGAATATTGCAAAAATAGCTCCATTACAATAATGGCGGTTAAAAAAGTGGAAAAAAGAAACTACGAAAGTAGTGTTTTTTCTTTCGAAGGAATTGGCGTTATTACCCATAAAACCCGCGAAGATATTTTTAACATCTGCAAAATCACAAAAAGAATTTCCAGCGATCCGGAAGAACAAAAAATACAGAAAGAAAAAAATGATGAATATCAAAAAAGACTCGATGATATTCTCGATGAGGATGCAGTCAGAACAGAAAGAATTCTGACAACCTGGGAAGGGGATAAGAAGCCAAGAGAAACAGTGGTTATTCTGCAGGAGAGAATAGAAAATGCGGTACCGCTTGCCAATATTTCCATAAAGGAAATAAAAAAAGATCCTGAGCTTACAGCGAAAGTTATTCAATTCTTTGAAAAACTTATTGTTCTTATCGAAACAGCGGAAACACTGGAAGATTTACCGGCTCTATGGGGTCTCGAAAAATTATTATACTGTAGTGTGGCACTCAATCCCTGGTTTACCCACAACATCGTTATTGATAAAGATAACAAAAAAATTGCCCTGGTCGACAACTCTCGATGCCAATCCTTCTACTCGGATAAACTCCTGTGCCGAATCGCAAAACTATATTTCCGCCTCCGCAACGGCAAAAAACGCTGGGTAAAAAAATTGAGACAATA
>DAOVYC010000073.1 GCA_030635805.1 bacterium
GAATTTTCTAATGGCGATCTTCGCCAAAAGCATTGTAGATGAAACGCAAAAAAAAGCCACGAATTTCTCCGTGGCCCTTTAACTTCTTTTTCCTTACGCTCCTTACGCTCGTCACCATCCTTACAATCCTATTTTTTAGATTTATCAAACTTATATACCGCACGACCAACACGGGCGAAATGAGCATATTTCTGAAGGTTCAAAGAGATTGTGCCTATTCGTACATATCTTTGCTTGAGAACTTCATCAATAATTTCCTGCTTGGTCATTGGCCCGCCCTTTTTTTGTAGAACATCTTCAATAACGTCAGCCACGGTACCTTCCTTATATCCCCATTCTTTAAGTACATATAACCCCCGTCCCACAAGTACAAATTTATCGCATCGAATCAATTCATTGTGAACAGCCTGGATCGTAACCATCTTTTTATCAAACCCAACCTCGGAAATTTTGTTGGAAATCTCCACAAAATGCATTGGTTTTTTATGTTTCTTAAGAACAATATATGCCTTATCGCGAATACTTCGTGGATTAATATGTCTCCATTCCATCAAACCCCAGCCCTCTTCCACGTTCTTCAAACGCTTGTCGGTCAAAAGTGAGGCAATGATTACCTTATCATCTAAAGCTTTTTCTTTTCTCGCAAAAATATTCTGAATATCGGAAAGTAATTTTGTTCCCGGGATAATATCATTTCTTTTTTTCAAAAGAGAAACAGCAGAATCATTTATTTTTCGAATTTCAGGAACCTCAAGAGAATTATATCTCCAGAAGGCGTTGAAAACATCGGTTTTATCTTGTTTTTGAAGCTCGGGATCTATCACCATGGAAAGGTGAATAATCGGATGAGACGAATTTTTATCCGCCTGAATAGCCTCAATAACACGCAAAATTAAAGATTCTTCCGTCATCACCCCTCCCTCCTTGGAGAGAATTTGCTTTGCAAGCGAATTAATTTCCTGAAAGCGCGTATTGGAAATAGTACGCTTAAGCTTACTTAAAGCTATACTTTCGATTTGTCGAATACGCTCACGTGTTACAGAGAAAGATTGACCAATCTTCTCCAGGGTTTGTCGTGGTTTATTATTTAAACTAAACCTACGAGTAATAACGTCCTGCTCCTTCTCCGTAAGGACAAGAAACATATCCTTTACCATATCCGCAAGATTATATCTATTGGTTGCCACTTGCACGATGCCTTCTTGAGTATCCATAGAATTACAGTTTAAGATTTAAGGTTTCGTAATGACTTTCTCATCTGTAAATCAATATAAAATTCAACTTAGGTAAAGTCAAGTTCTTCATTGATTTCCACAAAACATGTGTCATACGAATACCTTCCAAACATCCTCCATGAAAGGAATATACTATAATATCAATATAAGAAGTTGTCAATACTTTTTATTCAAACTTCACACAATAAGTTTTATTACCCCAGCAAAGTCCTTCTACATAGGGAAAAACTCCGTATAACGAACAAAATTAAAAAATGTTACATTTTTTTATAAACAGTGATACATTCGCATTGTCTTGCACAAAAATTAAGAAAATTAAAAAGAAGAAAGACAGCTATTCCCGGGTAAAAAAAGTTGCCAGATAATTATTGCGTGCTAAACTCGAATTAGTTGATCCATTTTTTAGTTCAAGTACATTTTTTTTGAACAGAAATCACAATGATAATTAATTGCGAAAACTGCGGTAAATCAACATCAAATAGACTTTACGCTTGTCCATATTGCTCGCAAATAATTCAAAAAAAAATATCAATAAATACGCAATATACTCCGCGTGAAATTCTCTTTACCCTGAAACACACCAGCATTAGAAAAATTACCTAGCGGGCATTAAAACAGTCAATGCACCAGTATTACTAGAATCATTAGACAATAATGATCATGTTTTGAGTTATGAACTTTTTATGAAATATCGGGTTGGATTATTTGTGATGAATGAATTCAACTTCTAACATGAAAATTCCATAAACAGGTTTTTTCATGGGGCAAAAATTATTTGTCGGAAAATATCGTATTAAATCATGCAGATTACGGGGTTGGGATTATTCATTGAACAGCACATATTTCGTTACGATATGCACAAAAAACAGGGAAAATTTTTTTGGAGAAATTCAGAATGGGAAAATGAAATTTAATGATATTGGGCGGGTTGTCGCCAACGAATGGCAAAAAACAGAAAAAATCAGGCGAAATGTCGAATTATACGAATGGGTGGTAATGCCAAATCATTTTCATGGGATTGTTGTTATTTTAAATAACAACGTAGAGACATGCCGCGGCATGTCTCTACGGTTTGGCGAATTTGCCAAACCAATATCAAATTCGTTATCAATGATTATCAATCATTTCAAAGGTTCTGTGCAACGCTGGTGTAACAAAAACGGTCACAAATATTTTTCCTGGCAATCTCGTTTTCATGAACACATTATCCGATCGGATAACGATTTAGATAATGTTTGCGAATATATCATCAATAATCCTGCCAATTGGAATCGCGACAGAAATAATGTTAACTAGTTACATCAAAATCACCCGCCAAACCGTTTCCAATACCGGCGAAATAATTTTTCCAAGAATACTTACTCCAAAAATATAAGGAGATAAAAGAACCAGTATCAATACTCCATAGCCATAATTTTTATATCGATAAAGCATCGGGTAAAAACGAGACGGGAGAATACTAAAAATTATTTTCGATCCATCCAGGGGAGGAATGGGCATCAAATTAAAAATCATCAGAACTAAATTCAGACTAATTACCGTTTCCAACAGGGTAACCGAAAAGGAGTAAGGATCAGCAAAAGAAATAAGCATTCGATAGGGGATCGCTAACACAAAAACCACCAACAGATTAGAGAGTGGTCCGGCCAGGGCAATGAGAGCGCCATCCCTCAAGGGTCTTTTTAGATGTCTGGGGTCATAAGGAACCGGTTTTCCCCAGCCAATACCCGCCATAAAAAGCATAATTGTTCCCATTGGATCCAGGTGCTTCAGGGGATTCAAAGAAAGTCTCCCTTGCATCCTTGCTGTCGGATCGCCCAGAAACGTTGCCATCCAGGCATGAGCAAACTCATGCACGGTCACGGCAACTATCAAAGCGATAATGAAATAAATATTGAACATCTTAAAAATCAATCGAGTTCCACTATACAGGATTTCCCCGGGAATTTCCTTGCAAAAGGAAAAAAAATTGCTAGAATACACCAGCTTAAAGACTAGAACCATGTCACGTGTCTGCGAAATTTCCGGAAAACGTCCCAAGAGTGGTAATTCTCGATCACACTCTATGCGTGCCACTAAGAGAACATTTACCCCAAACATTCAGAAAAAACGCATTTTCGACAAAAAAACCGGTCGCTGGATTCGCGTTAAGATAGCTGCCAGTGTTATTCGCACTATGACCAAGGATCAGAGAAAAGCTCAGAAGAAGATCAAAGAAGAAATAGAAATGGCAAATGCTTAAACCTAATTTCAATAAAGAAAAAGAACACTCGGCAAATGAGTGTTTTTTTTAATTCAGCTTCACTGTATATTCAGAAATTGCTACACTCTGGAGCGAATCAGGAGGGGTCGCATAGTGGCTTAGTGCGCTCGCTTGGAAAGCGGGTAACGGGGCAACTCGTTCGGGGGTTCGAATCCCCCCCTCTCCGCCATGAAACAAAAACAAAATTAAAGATCTCTTTTGCTTAAAGATAATCTCATAGTACAATAGGAGAAATTTTTCACTTATTATGATCAAAAAAATCTCTATCGCTTTAACTCAAATCAACACCAGGCAAAAAGTGTTCACCTTTGTCATGATTTTGCTTATAGCGGGAATTACCCCCTTTTTCACTCATCTTCAGCCTATCACCGGACCACTTGTAAATGCGCTTCTTCTTATCGCTACCGTACTTATTGGACCGCTTGAGGCGATAATGATCGGACTGGTTCCCAGCACGGTTGCTCTGGCTTCGGGCACTTTACCATTGCCCTTAGCGCCAATGGTTCCGTTCATCATGATCGGTAATGCTCTTCTTGTCACCGCCTTTCACTATTCCAAAAAACTTGGTTTTCTACCGGCAGTTGTTATCGCCGCCCTAATCAAATTCGTTTTTCTGGCCGGCACCGTACAGCTTCTCATGAGTACCATGCTCAAAAGCGAACTTGTTGCCAAACTGTCTATTATGATGAGCTGGCCTCAACTCATTACCGCTCTAACGGGAGGCTTAATCGCTTATCTGCTTCTTAAAACACTAAAACACAGATAATCTTGTAATTTTGTAATCTTGTAATCTTGTACCCACAGGGCATTACATAATATTCCTATTCACTACGTTCATAGCAGTCTTATCTAATAATTTTGAATATTCTCCAGAAAATCGAAACAGCAAAACTTGTTGGCCGTGGCGGAGCCGGATTTCCCACCGCCCTCAAATGGCAGTTTGTGAAAAAAGCTCAAGGTGATACCAAGTATGTTATCTGCAACGCCAGCGAAGGAGAACTTGGACTTTTCAAAGATATTCATATTCTGGAAAATTATCCGGAGAAAGTATTTCAAGGGCTTCAAGTCGCCATGGATTTTTTAGGTACTAAAAATTGTTATTTTAATTTCAATAGAAATTATTATAAAAAAATTAAGAAAAAAATAGATTCACTTGTTAA
>DAOVYC010000148.1 GCA_030635805.1 bacterium
GGAGGGAACAGGGCTACAATGGAACACGGATTGAACGGATATTAACGGATGTGATCTAGAATTTCTGATGGAATTCTATATATTTTATCCCCTACCGTAGAGACACGCCGTGGCGTGTCTATATATAAAATATAGAATTCCCACTAGATACTTCTGAATTTCTGATTTACTAGTTCTTAGTTCTTAGTTCTTCCTAAATAATTTCTTGGATACGTCTCGGAGAAGCATAAGTCCCGTAAGTGGACTTTGAGTAGAGGCTAGACCTTCTACAATCCGACGGAGCGCTCCTTTTTTTACTTGTTCTATCGCCTCTTTTTTTATCTTTTTTTTCGCGGTTTCTTTTACTCCTCTCTTTTTTTTACTTTTTACTTTTTCCTTTTGCCTTTCCCTCTGTCCTTCGGGAATTCTTTTTCCATTTTTCGAAGTCATTTTTCCTCTTTGGTTTGCCTTCCCTTGAAGGACCTGCTGTGATTTTTTGAGATCTTCCGGACTCATTCCCATTTTCCTAAATCTTTCTAATTGTTGTTCTTCTTCTGATTTTTTTTCTTGTTTGTCTCCTTTCAGGAGAGAATCACCCGCTTTTTTCCCGAGTAAATCTGCTCTTCCTTCTGGTCGTGCCATTTCTGTTTTTCCTTTTAATTCTTTTAGCTGTGATGGTGGGATAACCCCGTTTACCTCTTTTGCTTCAGGTGAATTTTCCGAAAGTGGTGAGTTTTTCGAACCATTTTCTTTATCTGCTTGAGGTGAAGAAAGTTTGTCCCCCTTCATCCCTTCGGCTTTGCTCAGGATTTCGGGAGATGCACCTCCCTTCATAAGATCGTTTACTCCCAGATTTTTTCTGGCAATTTCATCTTTTTGAGGAACTTCTTCTTTTTTCCCTTCCAGATAAGAAAAAATATCTTTGAACGGTTTTTTTTCTTTGTCTTCCGCCATAATTATTCAGATGGATTATTATATGTTTCAATAAAAGAACGGGGATGTTGAAGTCTGCGAACCTGATTGATAAGCAATCCGAATATGACGGGAGCTTTTTCATTTTTCTTTAAATCTTCTTTCGGTTTTAAGCCAATTTTCTCCAGCTCTTCAGATTCGGGAACAATGCTTTTCATTCCTTCTAAAATTTCGGGTGGAATTTCTTCCCCTTCCCGAACATCACTACTGTATTTATATTTGTCTCGTCCGCCGATTATATTGAGGTAATCGAAATACTTGGCGGCATCTATCCCGAAATCTTTTGCGCCACCGGCAACATCGGAAGCAACCCCTCCCGCTTTGGATAGAAAAGATTTCTTCCCTGCAGAATGATTGTATTTATCAAGCATAAGCTCCGCTAATTTTCCGTAATTGGGTTTTTCTGGTATTCGAATACCCAAGTCTGAAAGATGATTTGCTGTTTCAATAAACTCGGTGGCGGTTTTCAGCCTTGCCCGACCCATTTCATAAGCAATTCTCATTTCTTTTGACATATTTTCCGTGTCTAATTCTGCGCTTTGAAGCATTTGAAGATGGTCGATGTTTCTGATATCTCTCAGGGTATCAAGCTCAAACCCGTCTTCTGAACTTTTGTAAAAATTCATAAGGATATCGGCATTTTTATTGGAGTCTCCTGTGAACAAAATCCTATTTTTTTCCACATCTTCCTTGAATAATTTTATAATTTCGTGAGACGGGGTGGTATGGGTTATTGATTCTTTGACCTCCCCTACCTTTTTACCGGCATAATCAACTCCTTTTCCTCCAGCCCCCACAATCCCTTCGGCTCCTTTCATAAAAGCTTTCGGATTTAAGGCCAATAAGGCACCACCGGCGAGAGCACTTGTGCCAAGTACTCGTTTCATTATTGTTTTTTTGTTGCCCCAGGCACCCTTGATCTGCTCTCTGATTTCACTGACCGCTTTTCTGGGATGACGAACGTTTTTCATAAGAGAAAATGAAAAACTGGTAAGCGGACCGAGAACGTTGGCGAGTAAAGATGTTACGGTAAGTATTCCGGCCGCCGCTCCGATTGCTTTACCAAAGAAACTCCCCTTATTCAGTGATGTACCTTTCATAATAGTTTCGCCGCCTCGTTGTATCCAGCTGTGAGCCAATCCCACCGGCATATCACTACCTAGGGCGTTTAGATAATCTTTTGCCTCTCCGGAAATATTCTTGATGTTGGCCACTTTTATGGTTCTGCGAATTTGCTCTGCGGGAGATAATTTTTCAAAGTCAGCCCCCAGTTGTTCTTTCATTATTTCGTAGGTGGCTTCCTGCGCGCCAAAAAATCTGGCAAAGTCACTTTCGGCCTTTGTTAAACCCCAATCTTCAATAAGATTAAATGCTTGGTCGACCATTTGTTCTCGATTGAACCCGTTGGGTAGCTTTTTCGCCGCTTCTTTGGAAAGATTTATGCTCATAAGATGAAGCTTTTTTACAATTTCGTTACGATGTTTAAGAATTTCTTCCTTTTTTCTTTCACTAAGCTCCTCGCCTAAAGCCTCTGCTTTATCAGCTTCTTCTAATAATTTCTTTAGCTCAGCGTTTCCTTTTAGGGTTTGATATTCTTTGTATATGTTTTGGGTATCGTTTTTTAATTCGATCGAATTCATTAGCTCTTTTCTTTTATTTGCCGCTTCTGTCTTGGTTTTTCCTTTTTCCCATTCGGTCCCGAGCTCATGGCCGAGGGGCTTTTCACTTTTTCCTTTTAAAGATCCGGATTCAACAGGAGCTTTCCCGATTTCTTCTCCTCTGTAGAGAAATCTTTCGGAAAGAA